>CAYFLO010000014.1:4071-15644 GCA_964343995.1 uncultured Bifidobacteriaceae bacterium | reverse complement strand
GCACGCGATCGAGAAGCTCCTCATCGCCCTCGACCTCGTAGAGCAGGCCCAGGGCCATGCCGGTCGCGCCATCGATGTCTGGATGCGTGGCGAGCTCGCGCAGAATGCCCTGGGCCACGTGCGCATCCTGGTGATCGCCGAGGATGTCGGTGACCTCGGCGAGCGTCTGGGCGTAGTCGACCATGGTGTCCCCGAAGATCCCGGCCACGGCATCGGCGGCGTAGCGCGCACGCTTGGCGATGATCCGGGCCCGATGCCAGTCGGTACTCGGCGACGTCAGCGTCAGCTCCGACACGCAGCGACGCAGTCGGCGCCACGTGCGGGCAACGTGCGGCAGCAACACCCGCGAGCACGGGGCGAAGGCGGCATCGGTCACCGGCGGGTCGATGGCCGCGGAGACGAGATCGTCGATCAGCGTCGCGTGTCGATCACTGCGCAGTGCCGCCAGGGCGCTGGAGCGCGCAGAATCCAGGCGCGCGGTGAGAACGGGATCGATGACGGCGCGCACTCGCGCCGTGTCAGTGTCCTGAGCCAGCAGGGCTGCATGCTCGTCGAGGCGCTCCTTCATCACCTCGGTGTCGCGAATCGCCCCCAGTTCGGACGCCAGCCACGCGAGCTCCTCGCGCAGCCACAGGGCATCGTCCTCACGCAGGAGTGGGCCGAAGGTGGCCAGAGCGCTGCGCAGCCGGCGCGCAGCGACGCGCATCTGGTGCACGGAGTCCGGAAGGTCACGGCGCACCGCTACGTCGGCCATGAGCAGGTGGCGCACGTGCTGGGCGAGCACCGCGCGGATCGCGTCGACGGCCAGGTCGCTCGGCTGAGGTGCGGGCCAGGCCGGCACGTCGGGAGGCGCCTGGGTGCGCGATCCCAGCGCACTGGCGGCCTTGCTCACCGTGGTGGGCTCAGCGCCCCGGGCGATGAGCTCGGCGACGACGGCGTCGACGGTGGCGAGGCTGGCCGGGTCGTCGGGGTGAAGTGCCTCCACCTCGACCTCGCGGAAGCGCGCGGCCAATCGTCCACCGTGGTGGACGGTGACGGTGTCGTCAACGACCTCGACGAGTTCCTTCCCCGCGGCATCCGTCAGCACGATCGGCGTCCGCTCGGTCGACAGTTCTACCTGTGCAAGGACGGGGCGTTGACGCAGCAAGGGCGAGACGATCTCGACGAGCGCCGGAGGGACGGCACCGATGGCGGACAGGGGCACCCGGAGCTCGTCGCGCGCGGAACCGTCGGCGCCGGCAACAGGCAGTTTCATGTGCCAGCCCTCATCGTGGCCGCCCTCGCGCCGACGCAGGGTAACGCCCCAGCGGAACAGGGCAAGGTCGTCGGTGTCGTGATAGATGGCCGTCATCGTGAAGGGTGCTCCGACCTCCGCATGCGCCGCCACCCCGCTGGAGACGAAGTCGGGGAGATCGAAGACCGCGGGGACGCGCAACTTGCGCTCAACCTCGCGGTGGACGCGGACCTCGGTCACGACACAGTCGCGGTGGTCCGGCGCCTGGCGATGAGCGTCTCCTGGTAGTCCAGGAGGCGCCGTCCCTCGGCATCGTGCATCCGGCGGGTCCAGGTGCCATCGGACGCCAGGTGCCAGGAGGACGTGCCCGGGCTGAAGGCGAAGTCCAGTAGGTCGGTGATGAAGGTGACCTCATCGGCGTCGACGAGGCGCACGAGGGTCTCGACGCGGCGGTCGAGATTGCGATGCATGAGGTCGGCGGAACCGATCCACACCTCCGTCTGCCCGCCATTGGCGAAGCAGTAGGCGCGGGAGTGCTCCAGGAACCGCCCCAGGACGCTGATGACCTGGATGTTCTCGCTCATGCCCGGGATGCCGGGACGAAGCGCGCAGATACCGCGCACCATGACCTGCACCGGAACGCCCTCGTTCGACGCCCGGTAGAGCGCGTCGATGATGCCCTCGTCGACGATCGAGTTGCACTTGAAGCGGATACCGCTGGGAAGGCCCGCGCGGTGATTCGCGATCTCGCGATCGATGCGCTCAATGAGCCCGGAGCGCACGGAGTGGGGCGCCACGAGGAGCCGCTCGTAGTGGGTGTTCATCGAATAGCCGGACAGCACGTTGAACAGGTTCGCGACGTCCTCGCCCACCTGCGCATCGCAGGTGAGCAGGCCGAAGTCCTCGTACAGCCGAGCGGTCTTGGGGTGGTAGTTGCCCGTGCCCAGGTGGCAGTACCGGCGCAGCCGGTCGCCGTCGTTGCGCACAACCATCGACAGCTTGCTGTGCGTCTTCAGACCGACCAGGCCGTAGACGACGTGCACCCCGGCCTCCTCGAGCTTGCGCGCCCACTCGATATTGGCCTGCTCGTCGAAGCGGGCCTTGATCTCCACCAGCGCGAGCACCTGCTTGCCGGCCTGCGCGGCGGCAATGAGTGCATCGACGATGGGGGAGTCACCGCTGGTGCGGTACAGGGTCTGCTTGATCGCCTGCACGGCCGGATCCGCAGCGGCCTGCTCCAGGAACAGCTGCACGCTGGTGGAGAAGGAGTCGTAGGGGTGGTGCACGAGTACGTCGTGCTCCCGGACCGCCTCCAGGATGTCCGGTGGCGTGGCCGACTCGACCTCGCTGAGCTGACGTGAGGTTCGCGGCACGAAGCGCGGCTGCTTGAGGTCGTCGCGGTCCAGTCGCACCAGGGTCCATAGCCCAGTGAGGTCCAGCGGCCCGGGAAGCCGGAACACCTCGCCCTCGGTGATGTCGAGCTCGCTCACCAGGAGCTCCAGCACGTGCGGGTCGATGGTCTCCTCGACCTCCAGGCGCACCGGTGGGCCGAAGCGCCGGCGCATGAGCTCGCGCTCCAGCGCGAGGAGCAGGTTCTCGGCGTCGTCCTCCTCGACCTCGACGTCCTCGTTGCGCGTCACGCGGAAGGCGTGGGTCTGCTGGATCTCCATGCCCGGGAAGAGTTCGGTGAGGTGTGCGGCGATGATGTCCTCAAGTGGGACGAAGCGCGACGGCCCCACGGCCACGAAGCGCGGCAGTGACGGCGGCACCTTGACGCGCGCGAACAGCTCGTTGCCGGTGACCGGGTTGCGCACGACAACCGCGAGATTGAGCGAGAGCCCACTGATGTACGGGAACGGATGCGACGGGTCGACCGCGAGCGGCGTGAGCACCGGGAACACCTTGTCGCGGAAGAACGACTCGATGCCGATCTTCTCCGGTGCGGTGAGCTCGTCCCAGCGCAGGAGCCGGATGCCGTTGGCGTCCAGGGCCGGCATGAGGGTGCCCCGGAAGAGGTCGGCCTGCCGCTGCTGCAGGGCGTAGGCCTGCGCCCAGATCTGCTCGAGCACCTCGCGGGGCATGAGGCCACTGGCGGCGCGGACGGCGATGCCGGTGGCCAGGCGCCGCTTGAGTCCGGCGACGCGGACCATGAAGAACTCGTCGAGGTTGCTGGCGAAGATGGCGATGAACTTGACCCGGTCCAGGAGGGGCAGGTCGACGTCCTCGGCCAACTCCAGCACCCGCTGGTTGAAGGCCAGCCACGACACCTCGCGGTCGAGGAACCGCCCGACGGGCAGCCCGTCGACGGGCGGGGTCGGCTGGGCCATCAGCGGGTTGCGCGCCGCCGTGGCCGCGGGGAAGTCGGCGGACACCGGCGAATCGTGGCACAGCAAGGTGAACGAGCCGGGGTGGACCGGTCAAAGGTGGACCGGTCAGGAGGGGGCCGGTCCGCCCGCCTGCCGTCGGAACTGCACGTCGGAGTCCCACCGGGCGAAGCCCAACCCCTCATAGAGCCGGATGGCCGCCGTGTTCGACGCGTCGACGTAGAGCATCGCCTGGGCCAGGCCCAGGGACCGCAGGTGGCGCAGCCCGGCGACCGTGAGTGCCCGGCCCAGGCCGCGCGCACGCACCCCCGGGTCGACCCCGACGATGTACACCTCGCCGACGGTGCCGTGGGTGTGGCCGGGGGCCAGACCGTGGACCTTCGTCCAGTGGAACCCGACGAGGCGGTCGCCCTGCCAGGCGGTGAGGAAGCCGTCGGCGGAGAACCACGGCTCGCGCAGTCGTCGCTCGAGGTCCTCCAGCTGCCAGCCGCCCTGGTCCGGGAGGTCGGCGAACGCCACCGCGTTGACGGCGAGCCACGCCGCATTGTCGATGCCGGGGCGGAACGGGCGCACGACGATGCCGTCGGGAATCGCCGGACGTGGCAGTGGGGCAAGGAGTGAGCGGCGCATCTGCCACAGCACGCGTGATCGGGTGAAGCCCATCGACACCGCGAGGTCGGCGGCTCCCGACTGCTCGCCGTGCGCCCACAGCCGCAGACGTCCGTCGGGCAGGAGATCGACGAGCGCCCGCACGAGCATGCGTCCCAGCCCCATCCGACGCACGCTCGGATCGACCGTGAGTTCGGCGCTGGGTCCGTCGACGACATCGGTGGCATCGAGGTGTGCGTAGCCGACCGGCTCGGGTGAGCCCGGGAGCGTCGCGATGATGTGTGTGCCGCTCTCGTCGCCGCCGTCCTTCAGGTGCAGCCACACGTGCTCGGACAGCGGCTGCAGGCCGTCGTGCTCAGTGACCCGATCGATGAGGGCTGTGACCGATGCCGCCTGATCGGCGGTGAGGCGGGGATGGACCGCGAGGACGTAGTCGGGCGTGGCGGCCATGGTGGCGCTAGTGATCGACGAGGGCGTCGGCCGGTTCGTCCATGAGATCGGGCACGAAGCGGTAGCCGACGTTGCGGACGGTGCCGATGAGCGCCTCGTGCTCGGTGCCGAGCTTGGCGCGCAGCCGGCGCACGTGCACGTCGACCGTGCGCGTGCCACCGAAGTAGTCGTAGCCCCAGACCTCTTGCAGCAGCACCGCGCGCGTGAACACACGGCCGGGATGCTGCGCGAGGAACTTCAGCAGCTCGAACTCCTTGAAGGTGAGGTCGAGCGGGCGCTGTCGCAGGTGCACGGTGTAGGTGGCCTCATCGATGTGCAGGTCACCGCTGCGGATCTCCTCGGGAGCGCCGGGCGCGGGCGCGACGACGGCCTGCACGCGTGCCGCGGCCAGACGCAGCCGTGCCTCGACCTCGGCGGGGGAGGACGTGTCGAGCAGCACCTCGTCCATGCCCCAGTCCCCCTGCACGGCGGCCAGGCCACCCTCGGTGGTGACGAGGATGAGGGGGACGTCGACACCGGTCTGGCGCAGCAGGCGGGTGAGACTGCGAACGGCCGGCAGGTCGCGGCGGGCGTCGACGAGCAGGGCATCGCAGCCGGGCGCCTGCAGGAGCGCGGTGGGTTCGGCGGGCAGCGTGCGCACGTGGTGGGCGAGCAGGCCGAGGGCGGGAAGCACCTCGACGGACGCCTCCATGGCGCGCGTGAGCAGGATCAGGCGCATTGGCGTCCTCCCCTGCAGGTCCGTTCGTGAAGGCCCAAGGCTACCCGGCTCCCGCAGGGGCCGCCCCGCGTGCGTCGGCTAGCCTCGAGCAGCCCCGAGGTGCTGCTGCGGCGCCCGTTCACGGGGACGTGAGGGGGAGGTGTCGTGCAGCGCACCCTCACCACCCGTGACGGCGAGAGCATCGCCGCCCTGTATGTGCCGCGGTCCGGCCCCGTCTGCTTCGTCCTGGCCCACGGATTCACCGGCAACTGGCGCGAGGCTCGCGTGCAGAAGGTCATCACGGTGCTCGCCCAGTACGGGGCCGTCATCGCCGTCGACATGCGTGGGCACGGACGCTCCAGCGGTCGCACCAGCCTGGGCGATGAGGAGGTCCATGACGTCCAGGCCGGCGTGGCCTGGGCCCGCGAGCTCGGGTACATGCGCGTCGTGCTCATCGGCTTCTCGCTGGGGGGAGCGGTCGTTCTGCGCGCAGCGGCCCTGGCCGAGACCGGCGAGCTCGACCACCGCGTCGATGCCGTGGTGAGCGTGAGCGCGCCCGCGTTCTGGTACTACCGCGGCACCCGCATCACCGATCTCATCCACACCCTCGTGCTCAACCCGATCGGTCGGCAGATCCTGCGCCTGCGCGGCACGCGCATCACCACGCGCGAGTGGACCGAGCCGCTGCCGGTGGCCCCGCACGAGGCGGCCGCGCTCCTGGGCGCTGTGCCCCTGCTCGTCGTGCACGGCGATGTCGATCACTACTTCCCGCTGGAGCATCCCGAGGCGATCACTCGCGCGGCCACGAACGCCGGCGTCGACGTCACCACCTGGATCGAGCCCGGCTTCGCTCACGCAGAGACCTCGATCACGCCCGACGCCCTGAATCGCATCGCCCAGTGGGCCGTGGCGCGGGTGGGCGCATGACGCCTCTCGTGCTCGTGGTGGTGGCGGTACTCGTTGTCGCCACGATCGCCGGGCTGGTGATGAAGTCCCGCTCCGGGCGCGTCGTCGCGACGTCCGCGATGATGACGGACGTGCAGGCGCCGATGCTCGCCGAGCACCTGCGCGGCCGACTGGGGAGCAACGCCACGATGGTGCAGTTCTCCAGCGCCTTCTGCCAGCCATGCCGGGCCACCCGGCGGGTGCTGGAGGAGGTGGCCGTCATGGTCCCGGGCGTGAGCCACGTGGAGATCGACGCGGAGGAGAACCTCGACCTCGTGCGCGCCCTCGACATCCGGCGCACGCCGACCGTCCTGTTCCTGGGGCCCACGGGCGAGGAGCGCCAGCGGGCCAGCGGCCAGCCGCGCAAGGCCGATGTGGTCGCGGCCCTGGGTCGGATCATGGACGGCTCGGGCGACGTGAGCATCTAGCGCGACCTCGCCGGTCGGCGTTCCTGCAAACCTCATGCACGTGGCCGAATCGGCCGACAGCCGTGGACCTGCGCCTGCCTAGGGTCACCCGCATGTCCACGCCCATCTGCACCCGCACCCAGATCGATCCGCGCGGCCCCCGCGTGGGCGCGACCATCACCACGATCGTCCTGATCCTGGCGATCGTCCTGTCCGGCACCGTGGTCGGCACCGTCCTCGTCGCCTGGCAGACCCTCGTCTTCGGCCTCGGCGCTTTCATCGGCCTGCACGCCCAGCCGTACGGCATCGTCTACCGGCGCCTCATCCAGCCGCGCCTGGCGCGTCCGACCGAGCTGGAGGACGCCGCTGGTCCGCGCTTCGCGCAACTGGTCGGATTCACCTTCACGGCGGTCGCGCTCGTGCTGCTGCTCGTGCACCTGGTCGTGCCCGCGGTGGTCGTCCTGGCCTGCGCGCTCGTCGCAGCGTTTCTCAACGCCGCGTTCGGGTTCTGCCTGGGCTGCGAGGTCCGACTCGTGGGGCTTCGCCTCCTCTCGCGCTGACGCACCCGCGGGTACGCTGCGGGGATGCTGGAAATCGCCTGCGCCGCGGCCCTCATCGTCGCGCTCGTCATCGTCGCGGCCGCGTCCGCACGCACTGGCCTGCGCCTGTTCCGCGGGCAGGACTAGATGCTCTCCCCGGATGGCTCAGGGGTTGAGGTCCCGCTCGAACTGCGCCCGCTGTCGTGGCTCATCGGCCGCTGGGTCGGGGTCGGCACCGGCCAGTACCCCACCATCGATGACTTCCGCTTCGGGCAGGAGGTCTCGTTCGCCACGGACGGCCGCCCGTTCCTCGCCTACTACTCGCGCTCGTGGCTCCTCGACGATGACGGTCAGCGGGTGCGCCCCCTGGCCCTGGAGTCCGGCTTCTGGCGCATGCAGGGCAGCAGTGACATCGAGGTGACGCTCGCGCACCCCACGGGCTACGCCGAGGTGTGGTTCGGCTCGCTGGAGGTCACGGCGCTGGAGAACGCCACCATCACCGGCGCCCGCGCGACCCTGCGCACCGACGTCATCAGTCGCACACCGGGCGCCAAGGACTACACCGCTGGCGAGCGGCTCTACGGCCTGGTCAACGGACGCCTGCTGTGGACCTTCGACATGGCCGCGATGGGGCAGCCGCTGGGCAACCACCTGGCCGCCACCCTGCAGCCGGCACACCTGGAGCACCAGGAGCGTGCCGATGCGGAGCCCGCGTCGTGAACGACGACTGGACCGCACGGCTGCGGGCTCGCGGATTCCGCATCACCCCGCAGCGCCAGCTCGTGCTCGAAGCGGTGGAGTCCCTGGGCCACGGCACTCCTGAGGAGATCCTCGCCGAGGTGCAGCAGACCGCCAGCGGCGTCAACCTCTCGACCATCTACCGCACGCTGGAGGTGCTGGAGGAGGTCGGCCTGGTCACGCACGCGCACATCGGCCACGGCGCCCCGACCTACCACTCCGTCGACGAGCACGTGCACATCCACCTGGTGTGCGACCGCTGCGGCGCGGTGCTCAGTGCGCCTGCCTCTGTCGCGACACCCTTTGTCAGCCGTCTGCAGCGCGACTACGGATTCGTCACCGACATCACTCACGTGTCGGTGCACGGGCACTGCTCCACCTGCGCCGGTCTGCCCAATGACGAGGCCGGCGACAGTCATGATGGTGCTCACGGTCACGAGCACTGACCGGCACCCATGACCACCGGCGCTCCCGTTCTCCCCGATCCCGCGTCACCCGACGCCGGGGTGGCATGGCACTACGGACAGCCGCTCGCCGAGCAGCGGATGCTCGCGCAGGGGCATGGAAGCGTCGACCTGTCGCACCACGGCGTCGTGACCGTCACCGGACCCGATCGCCTGTCGTGGCTGCACAGTCTCACCACCGCGCAGCTGGAGCACCTGGCGCCGGGGGAGTCGCGACTCGCGCTCATCCTGAGCCCCCACGGCCACGTCGAGCACGAGTTGCACGTGATCGATGACGGCGCGTGCACGTGGATCATCACCCAGCCCGGTGACACCGATGCGGTCGTCTCCTACCTGCGCTCCATGCAGTTCATGCTGCGCGTGGAGGTGCGCGACGCCTCGGGTGAATTCGGCGTCGTGTGGCAGCCGGTGGGCGACGTGCTCGACGGCCATCCCACCTGGATCGTCCCCGGCGACTACTCCGGCGGTGTGCCGGTCGACTCCGGTTCCGATCGCGGCGGCGATGCCGCGCGCTACGTGCCGCAGCGGCCCGCCGTGCTCGTGGGACGCGAGGTCATCGTGCCGCGGGCGCAACTGGCCACCGTGCTCGGCGACGAGCGTGCGGGCACGTGGGCGCGGGAGGCGCTGCGCGTCGCCGCGGCCGTGCCGCGCGCGGGGTTCGAGACCGACCATCGCACGCTGCCGCACGAGGTGGGCTGGATCGGTGCCGGCGTGCACCTGGCCAAGGGCTGCTACCGCGGTCAGGAGGCGGTGGCCCGCGTGCACAACCTGGGTGCTCCGCCGCGACGCCTGGTCCTGCTGCACCTGGATGGCAGTGACGAGCGGCTCCCTGTCCACGGCGGAGCGGTGCGTGTCGACGGGCGCGAGGTGGGATGGATCGCCTCGGTGGCGCAGCACTACGAGCTCGGCCCCATCGCGACGGCTGTCGTCAAGCGCTCGATGTCCGACGACGCCGCGGTCGAGGTCGACACCCCGCACGGCCCGGTGCGCGCATCGGTGCAGCGGGTGGTCGCCGCCTAGCCCGGTGCCACTCGTCGAAGGCACTAGTCGGAGTCGAGCTCCAGCAGGATCGTCATCGGCCCGTCGTTGACGAACTCCACGCGCATGTCGGCTCCGAAGATGCCGGTCGACGTTGGTGCCCCGCGCTCGCGCAGGCGTGCCACCACGGCCTCCACGAGCGGCTCGGCGACCGGTCGCGGCGCAGCGGCCTCCCAGGTGGGCCGGCGCCCGCGACGGGTGTCGGCGTAGAGGGTGAACTGGCTGATGACGAGCACCGGCAGCGACGCATCGGCGGCCGAAGTCTCCGGACCGCTGTCAGCGCTGAAGATCCGCAGGTCGTAGGCCTTGTCGGCCAGGCGCTGGGCGCGCGCGACGGTGTCGTCGTGCGTGACGCCGACGAGGATGACCAGGCCCGGCCCGTCGAATGAGCCGACAACGGCACCGTCGACGTGCACGCGCGCGCCGTCGGCGCGCTGCACCACCGCCCGCACGGCTTGGTCAGCGACCCTGCTGCGCCACCGCGGCCGCCGCGGTGGCGGCGGCGTCGGGGTCGAGGTACTCCCCGCCGCGCACGAGCGGACGCATCTGGTCGTCGAGTCGGTACACCAGCGGGATGCCGGTAGGGATGTTGAGCTCGGCGATCTCGTCGTCAGAGATGCGGTCGAGGTGCTTCACGAGAGCCCGCAGCGAGTTGCCGTGCGCGGTGACGAGCGTCGTGTGACCGGCGCGCAGGCTCTCGGCCACGATGACGTCCTCCCAGTACGGGATGAGCCGGCGCACGACGTCGGCAAGGCACTCGGTGCTCGGCCGCGTCTCCGGTGGCAGGGCTGCATAGCGCGGGTCGTCGGTCTGCGCCCACGGGTCGTCCGGCGCGATGGGCGGCGGCGGCACGTCGTACGAGCGACGCCACAGCATGAACTGCTCCTCGCCGTACTGGTCGAGGGTCTCCTTCTTGTTCTTGCCCTGCAGGGCGCCGTAGTGGCGCTCATTGAGCCGCCAGTTGCGGATGACCGGGATCCACGAGCGGTCGCACGCGGCCAGGGCGAGCTGGGAGGTGGTGATGGCGCGACGCAGCAGCGAGGTGTGCACGACATCGGGCAGGAGCCCGGCCTGGGCCAGCAGCTCACCGCCGCGGGTGGCCTCCGCGCGGCCCTTGTCGGTGAGGTCGACGTCGACCCATCCGGTGAACAGGTTCTTGGCGTTCCACTCGCTCTCGCCATGGCGCAGCAGGATCAGGGTCGGCATGCGCCCATCCTGCCGCACGCTCACGATTCGTCGTCGGCCACCTGCGGCGTCACGGCCTGCTCCGACGCGGGCGCGGCCAGGTGCGCGAATGCGGCCAGGTTGTCGGTGGGCTCCCCGCGCGAGACGCGCCACGCCCACTCCCGGCGGATCGCCGAGGCGAAGCCGAGCTCCAGGATCGTGTTGAACGACCCGTCGGCGTACTCCAGCACCGCCCCCATCACCCGGTCGAGTTCGTCGACGGTCACCGCGGCCAGCGGCAGCCGCCCGGCCAGGTAGATGTCTCCGAGTGCATCCAGGGCGAACGCCACGGCGTAGGTGCGGCGATTGCGCTCCAGCAGCCAGCGGTGCACAGCATCGGAATTCTCGTCCGGGTGCCGGGCAACGAAGGCGTTGACGGTGAGGGCGTGGTCGCCGACCGCGAGCGAGGCGTTCGTGCGCAGCTTGTGCACGCCCGGCATCGTGACGACGAAGACATCGGGGGTGGCGAGCTCCCACGGCAGGTCGCTGGCCGCGAGCCAGGACTCCACCGCCGCGCGGGCAGTGTCGCGCGACGTTGTCACGACGTGGCGAGGGCGCGCTGATCGGCCGCGTGATCGGCCAGCGCCGCCGAATAGCTCGCGAGCAGGCCGGCCGTCGTGGCGCTCCACCCGAACGCAGCGGCATGCATCGCCGCGCCGGCCGACAGCTCCGCACGCAGGCGCGGCTGCGTGACGATGCGGGTGATGGCGTCGGCGAACGCACCGGGGTCGTGCGAGGCGACGAGCAGGCCGCTCACCCCGTCGGCGACGGCGGTCACCAGGCCGCCCACGGCGGCGGCGACGACCGGAGTGCCGCACGCCTGCGCCTCGATGGCGACCAGGCCGAAGGATTCCGAATGCGAGGGCACGACGCACACATCGGCCGCGCGGAACCAGGCGGCGAG
>CAYFLO010000014.1:498-4017 GCA_964343995.1 uncultured Bifidobacteriaceae bacterium | reverse complement strand
CGCACACCACCACCACCAGGCGCGAGCGCAGGGACGGGTCGCGGCGCACCATCTCGGCTGCGGCCTCCAGCAGAACGTCGGGTGCCTTGAGTGGCTGGATGCGCCCGACGAAGAGAAGAACGATCGCGTCGTCGGACACCCCGTGGCGCGCGCGATCGGCGGCGCGCTCGCGCTCGGCGCGCGCGGGTCGGAACACGTCGAGGTCGACACCGGGGTGCACGACGTCGACGCGGTGCGGGTCGGCGCCGTAGAGCTCGACGAGGTCGTGGCGCTCGTCGGCGGTGTTGGCCACGAGCCGGTCGGCGGCATCGACCACCTGCTGCTCGCCGATTACGCGCACGGCGGGCTCGGGGGTGTCACCTGCGGCGAGGTCGCGGTTCTTCACCTTGGCCATCGTGTGCATCGTGTGCACGAGCGGCACGTTCCAGCGCTCGCTGGCCAGCCAGCCCACCTGCCCCGACAGCCAGTAGTGCGAGTGAATGAGGTCGTACCAGCCCTCAGGGCGCGCGGCCTCGGCGCGCATGACTCCAGCGGTGACGGCACACAGTTGTCCGGGGAGATCCTGCTTGAGCAGGCCTTCAAACGGACCGGCGGTGACGTGCCGCACGAGCACGCCCGGGGCCAGCTCGACGGCACCGCCCAGAGCCGACGACGTGGCGCGGGTGAAGATCTCGACCTCGACCCCGGCCTCGGCGAGCCGTCGTGAGGTCTCGACGACGTAGACGTTCATGCCGCCGGCATCCCCGGTGCCGGGCTGGTCCAGGGGAGAGGTGTGGATGGACAGCACCGCCACGCGGCGGGGCAGGCGGCGCAGGGACGACAGGGCGCTGACGGTCACGCTGCCCTCCCAGGACCCGCCGACGGGGGTCGTCCGGTCGCCCAGTGTGGCGCACCTGGGCGCCGGGAGCCACCGGTGCGGTGAGTTCGCGTGGCCCCGGGGACCGGTCAGCCCAGGTCGATCCCCACATACGGCGTCCCCGTGACCATGGCGACGACGCGGCGCGTCACCGAGACGGCATGGTCGGCGTAGCGCTCGTAGTAGCGCGAGAGCAGGGTGACGTCGATGGCGGCCTCCACCCCGTGCGTCCACGTGGGGGACAGCACGACGCGGAAGAGCTCGCGGTGAAGCCGGTCGACCTCGGCGTCCCCCCGGCCGATGTCCCCGGCGAGTTCGACCTCGCGGGACTCGATGACTTCAGCGGTCTTGGACACGATCTCCTGGCACAGGTCGCCCAGCTCGCTGAAGGTGGGGCGCAACTCGTCGGGCACCGAGGGAAGCGGATAGCGCAGGCGCGCCTGCTTGGCCACGTGCTCGGCAAGGTCGCCCATGCGCTCCAGGGAGGCGGCGATACGCATGGCCCCCACGGCATCGCGGATGTCGTGGGCGTCCAGGCCGGGCGTGGCCAGGATCTCCAGACACTGGTCCTCGATCTCGTTCATGAGGCTGTCGGCGGCGGCATCGGCGTCGATGACGGTCTCGGCGCGCTGCAGGTCAGCGTCCATGAGCGACTCGGTGGCATCGTGCATGGCGGTGCCCACGTGACGGGCCAGGCGCACGAGGTCGCGGGTGACGACCTCGAAGGCGGGCACGGGGCTCATGGACGGTCCTCTCGAACCCCACCAGCCTACGGTTCCCCTGCGCGGGAAGGGGTGAGCCACGGCGGTCGACGCCCCGGTGAACAGTGCGCGAACACTCCGTGCGCCTCGCGCAGGCGGCAGGAGGCACGGCGTCGGCGCCCTATCGTGGGCATGTGACGAGCGAAGGCGCGAGCGCGGTGCCGCGGATCGATGGTGTCCGCGAGCTGTCATCCGACGACGTCGCCGAGCACGAGGGCCTGGAGATCTCCGATGAGGTCATCCGGGTGCTGTCCGTCCTGCCGTCCGCCTCGCTCGTCGTGGGCTCCGATGGCACCGTGCTGCGGGCGAGCGCTCGCGCAAGCGCCCTGGGCCTGGTGGCCCGTGGCCAGGTCACCGTTCCGGATATCGCCCACCTCATCGACCGGGTGGTCTCCGACGGCAGCGCCCGCGAGCAGGAGATGCGTGTGCGCCGCCCACCGTTGGGCCGGGAACTCCTCGAACTGCGCGTGCGTGTGGCACCCCTGGGCACCGGGGCCATCCTCGTCCTCGTCGACGACCTCGCGGAGGAGCGTCGTGTCGACATCGTTCGACGCGACTTCGTGGCCAATGTCAGCCACGAGTTGAAGACCCCGGTGGGGGCGCTGTCGCTTCTGGCCGAGGCGGTGCTGGCCGCCAGCGACGATCCCGACCAGGTACGGGTGTTCGCCGAGCGCATGCAGGTCGAGGCGTCGCGCCTGTCGCACCTCATCCAGGACGTCATTGACCTGTCGCGCCTCCAGGGTGACGATCCGCTGCTGCATGCCCAGGTCGTTGACGTCGACGATCTCGTCGGCCGTGCCCTCGACGAGGTACGCATGATCGCGACCCGCCAGAGCATCGAGCTCGTCGTGGGTGAGCCCTCCGGAGCCGTCGTCTACGGCGATCACGGCCAGTTGCTCACGGCTCTGCGCAACCTCATCACGAACGCCATCACCTACTCCCCGGCGCACACGCGCGTGGCGGTCACGGTGCGTCAGGTCGACGCCATCGTCGAGATCGCCGTGAAGGACCAGGGCATCGGCATTCCGGTCAACGAGCTCGACCGCATCTTCGAGCGCTTCTACCGGGTCGACCCAGCACGCTCCCGCGGCACCGGAGGCACGGGGCTGGGCTTGGCCATCGTCAAGCACGTGTGCCAGAACCACGGCGGAGAGTGCACCGTGTGGTCCGAACCCGGGGTGGGCTCGACCTTCACGCTGCGCCTGCCGGCCTACCAGCCGACCACGCCGTTCGACGATCCCGGCCGCGAGTTCAGCATCGACACGATCGTTGACCCCGGGCAGGACCTGCTGTGACGCGCGTGCTCATCGTCGAGGACGAGGAGTCGTTCTCCGAGGCGCTGTCGTTCATGCTGCGCCGCGAGGGCTTCGAGGTGGAGGTGGCCTCCGACGGCAATGCCGCGCTGGAGCAGTTCGATCGGTCCGGCGCCGACCTCATCCTGCTGGACCTCATGCTGCCCGGTGTCTCGGGAACCGAGGTGTGCCGCCAGGTGCGCCTGACCTCGAAGGTGCCGATCATCATGCTCACCGCCAAGGACAGCGAGATCGACAAGGTCGTCGGCCTGGAGATCGGTGCCGACGACTACGTCACCAAGCCGTTCTCCTCGCGCGAGCTTCTCGCCCGGGTGCGGGCCGTACTGCGCCGTCATGGCGAGGCCGACGAGCTGCTCCCCACGACGGTCGAGGCCGGTCCGGTGCGCATCGACGTCGACCGGCACCTGGTGACCGTCCGCGGTGAGACCGTGCCGCTGCCGCTGAAGGAGTTCGACCTCCTGGAGTACCTCGTACGCAACGCCGGTCGGGTGCTCACCCGCTCCCAGCTCATCGACCGGGTGTGGGGTGTGGACTACGTCGGCGACACCAAGACCCTTGACGTCCACGTCAAGCGGCTGCGCGCCAAGAT
>CAYFLO010000014.1:0-488 GCA_964343995.1 uncultured Bifidobacteriaceae bacterium | reverse complement strand
GCTCACGACCGTGCGCGGGCTGGGCTACAAGTTCGAGGCGTGAACCGCTACGACGCGGCCGGCGATGGTGCTGTGGCCGGGTTCGGCGCGATGCCGGTGTAGTAGCCGGTGGGCTCCACCACGAGCACCGAGATGGTGACGAGTCCGGCATTGGCGAAGGCCAGCTGGACGGGCACGTAGGTGGCCGGGGTGGCGTCGAGGGCGTAGGCGTTGACCCAGTTCTGGGAGTCGAAGCCGAAGGACGTCGCCGAGTTGGGGGCGATGACCTCCGACCCGGGCGTGACGTAGGCGGAGGCCCCGCCGATGGCGACCCCGGACAGGGTGTCAGGGGCGGTGCCGGAGTTGATGATGCGCATGGTGAGCGTCGCCGTCTTCGACCCGTCCGGGCCGGCCACGAGCGTGGCGTTCTCGACCTTGATGGCCCCGGCGGTGACCGAAACCCCGTTGCCGGAGTTCATGGATGCCTGCATGGTGGTCGTGGCTCCCTG
>CAYFLO010000013.1:0-15724 GCA_964343995.1 uncultured Bifidobacteriaceae bacterium | reverse complement strand
CCCCGCCCTGGACTCCATCCCCGCCTACAAGGCCGGCCAGCCGCCCACGGTCCGCGCCGGGGTCACCCCCTTCAAGCTGTCCAGCAACGAGAACCATCACGACCCGCTGCCCTCGGTCGTCGCGGCCATCGAGGCGGCCCTTCCCGAACTGCATCGCTATCCCGACTACGGCTCGGCGGCGCTCCTGGCGGCCATCGCCCGTCGCTACGACGTGCCTGTCGACCATGTGAGCGTGGGCACCGGCAGTGTCGGCATGCTGCAGCAGCTCGTGCAGATCACGGCCGGCCCGGGTGACGGCGTGCTGTTCGGCTGGAGGTCGTTCGAGGCCTACCCGATCATGACGCAGATCGCCGGGGCGACCGCGCAGCGCGTGCCCCTGGATGCCGATGATCGGCACGACCTGCGCGCCATGCTCGCCGCGATCGACGACACCACGCGCCTGGTGCTCGTGTGCAATCCCAACAACCCCACCGGCACGGCCGTGGGACGTGAGGCGCTCGCGGAGTTCCTCGCTCAGGTGCCGTCCGATGTGCTCGTCGTCATCGACGAGGCCTACACCGAGTTCGTCGACAAGGCCGCGGTGCCCGACGGTCTGGACTTCTACCGCCAGTACGACAACGTCGCCGTGCTGCGCACGTTCTCCAAGGCCTACGGCCTCGCCGGCCTGCGCGTGGGCTTCTGCATCGCCCACGAGCCGGTCACCGAGGCCATGCGCAAGGTGCAGGTGCCCTTCGGCGTCTCGACCATGGCGCAGGTGGCCGCCATCGCCTCCCTGGAGCACGAGGACGAGCTGCTGGAGCGTGTGGCGACGATCGTCGCCGAGCGCGGCCGCGTCGAGGACGGTCTGCGTGCGGCGGGCCTGCATCCGGCCCACTCAGAGGCGAACTTCGTATGGCTACGCCTGGGGGAGCGCACCGGATCGTTCGCGGCGGCCTGCGACGAGGCCGGGCTGTCGGTGCGGCCCTTCGGCGACGAGGGCCTGCGCATCACCATCGGCGAGCCCGAGGCCAACACTCGTCTCATCGAGGTTGCGGCCCGCTGGTCGCAGCAGGCCTGACCAGGATTCCCATGGAACGCGCCCGGTTCGACGAGTACATCGCCCGCTTCAATGCGCAGGACACCACCGCGTTCGAGGAGTTCCTCACGGACGACATGCACATGACGAACGGGACCCTGGAGTTCACCGGCGTCGACGGCATGAAGGAGCACTACGCCAAGATCTGGTCGACCTTCAGCGAGGGCCTCACCGTGGGCCGGTTCGTCAGTGACGAGCGGCACGTGGCCATCGAGATGGACGCCCACTTCGAGGCGCAACGCGACGACCCGGAGTCGATGTTCGGGCCGGTCGTGCGCGGGGAGTGCTTCGACTTCAGCGGCCTGATCATCTATGACCTGCGCGACGGCAAGTTCGCCAAGATCCGCGTGGCCTACAACCGGTTCACGCACACCCGGCCCGACGGCACCGTCGAAGAGCTCGGCATCCCGCACTGATCGTGCAGGCGCCAGCGGCGCCGACTACGCGCTAGCGAGCAGGCGAGCGCAGGCGCATGGGCGCCAGCGGCGCCGGCTACGCGCTAGCGAGCAGGAGGTCGGGGAGCGCGTACGCCACGTCCATTGACGGCACCGGCGCCACCCAGCGCCCGTACGCCACCGCGGTGAACGTGCGCGAGGTGTCGCGATCGCGGATGAGGTCGCCGAACAACTCCACCGCCGCGGCCAGTCCGCGCGCTCCGCGCTGCCGCGCAAGATCTGCCGCGGTCTCGGCCAGCCACTCGCGAATCATGCCGTCGTCGAGGATGCGACCGTCGTCAAGCACGGCCCCCTGCGCGCGCCACTGCCACACCTGGGCACGGGCGAGCTCGATGCGGGCGCGGGTGTCGGTCGGAACCGCGCCGATGATGGGAGTGGCACCCTCCAGCCAGCCGGCGATACCAGACAGGGCGGTGCGCATCGCGCGCCGCACGTCGGCGGGGGCCAGTGGCGCCGATGCGATTGTGATGAGCGCGGTGGCGTCGATCGCGCGGGAATCGGCCTGGGCGAGACGGGCGTCGAAGCCACCCACCACCTGCGTGCCCCGGCGCCGCGCGGTCTCGGTCACCAGGGTCGTGAGCGATCGAAGGGCCGGGTTACCGGCGCCCGGCAGGCCCTGCTCAGGGATCGAGGTCTGCGTGCCCAGGCACTGCACGATGCTGGCGAGATAGGCGTGGGTGTCGACGCTCATGCCGGCGAGGCGATCGCGCAACGTGTACGTGATGGCCTCCAGGTCGGTGGCGCCGGGCAGTGACTCCACGCACACGACGACCTGCACCGTCGACGTCGGCAGGCCCAGCTGCTCCTCGACGGACGCCAGCGCGACCTGCCACAGTTCCGCCTCCTCGGCGGACTGCACGTCGGGCAGGACGAGCACAGGAGCGCCCCCCTGCTCCAGCAGCGGACGTGCCGCATGGGTGAGGTGCAGGGCGAGGTCCAGGGCCGTGGCGCTGATCGGCCAGCCGTCGACGATGACGTTGCGGTCCTGCGCCTGCCAGCCGCGCGGGCGCACGGCGACCTGGTGACCTGCGTCATGGGGCTCGCCACCAGGAAGGCGACCGGTGATCGCATCACGCACCTTCAGGTGACCGGCGATGACGGTCGACCAGTACGGCGCGGTCGGCTCGTCGAGGTCGGCGATCCACGTATCGGTGAGGGCACGTGACGGCACCGCTCGCCACTGCGCGTCGTCGCGTGCGATCCGACTGGCCTCGGTGAACTGCACAGTGCCCGCGGCGCCGGCCATGCGCAGCTGCTCGCGACGGGCCCGACGGGCGCGCAGCAGTGCGGCGCGGGCCGCGTCGATGCGTTCGTGCAGGCGAGCGGCCACCATCAGCGCGTCGGTGGTGAGGAGCTCCTCGTCGCGGGCGACCAGTTCGCCCACGACCTCGATGGCCGGGACCGGGCCGGTGGGACCTCCGTGCGAACGGTCGGGGGTGGCCGAGGTGCTCGTGCCCATGGGGTCCTCCTGGCGATCGTCCCGGCGTGGTCCGGGCGGTAGACCAAGACTTCTTCACCGACACGGGAATTTCTCGGCGAGATTGCTGGGAAAATTCAAGAAATTTCCCATATGGTCAGATCGTGAGTGATTTCTCCGGCTCGACCGGTCGCTGGATCCGCCACTGGCGTCAGACCCGGCGCCTCACCCTCACCGAACTGGCCGCCCGGGTCGGCTGCGCGCCTTCGCACCTGTCCCTCATCGAGACCGGCAAGCGCGAGCCGCGCGTCTCGCTCCTGCAGGACCTCGCCGACCAGCTGGGCGTTCCGGTCGCCGACCTTGTCTCCACCCACGCCCCCAGTGAGCGCGACGCCCTTGAAGTCGCGCTCGAGCGGTTCCAGGAGTCACCCGCCTACCGCGAGACCGGGCTGCCGATCGTGCGCCCGGGCAAGACGATGCCCACCGCGGTGCTGCAGGCCCTCGTCGGTCTGCACGAGACGCTCTCGCAGCGCGACTCCGCGGTGGCGGCGACCCCGGAGGAGGCGCGGCGTGCCAACGCCGCACTCCGTGCGGAGATGCGCGCACGCGACAACTACTTCGGTGACATCGAGACGGTGGCGCATCAGATCCTCGACGCGGTGCAGCATCGCGGCGGTCCGGTCGGTGAGAGACGCATCGCCCAGATCGCCGAGCACCTGGGCTTCAGCCTGCACACCGTGCACGACCTGCCGCACTCCACCCGCTCCGTCACCGACCTGCGGCACCGGCGCATCTACCTGCCGGCGTCCGGCTGGGGCGGCCACGACCCGCGCACGATCACGTTGCAGACCCTCGCTCACCAGGTGCTCGGCCACCAGACCCCGCACGACTACGCGGAGTTCCTGCGCCAGCGCGTGGAGGTCAACTACTTCGCCGCCGCCATCCTGGTCAACGAGGAGCAGGCCGCGCAGATGCTCCTGCGTGCCAAGGAGGGTCGCTATCTGGCCATCGAAGACCTGCGCGACGCGTTCGCCGTGTCGTACGAGACGGCCGCGCACCGCTTCACGAACCTCATCACTCACCACTGCGGCATCCGGGTGCACTTCTTGAAGGTGCACGAGAACGGGATGATCTACAAGGCGTACGAGAACGATGGCTTCGCGCTGCCGACCGACGCTATCGGTGCGATCGAGGGGCAGGCGGCCTGCCGGCGGTGGGCCTGCCGGTCGGTCCTACTCGACGAGTTCGAGCCCGGCCAGTCGCACGCGCAGTACACCGACACCCCCGCGGGCACGTTCTGGGAGATCGCCCAGACCGAGCACACCAGCGCTGGCACCTTCGCGGTTGCCCTGGGCACGACCTTCGACGATGCCCGCTGGTTCCGTGGTCGCGAGACCACCCACCGGGTGGCGTCGACGTGCCCGGATCCGGCCTGCTGCCGTCGTGCCCCGGCCGACCTCGCTGCCTCGTGGGCCGGCCGGGCCTGGCCCAGTGCCCGCGCCCACGCGCACCTGCTGTCGACGCTTCCGCCGGGGTCGTTCCCGGGCGTCGACGAGACCGACGTCTTCGCGTTCCTGGAGAAGCACGCTGCGCTGGCGGCCACTACACCGAGCGCAGACCCGCCTGCACGGCCAGCGGGCGGATGAGCTCGTCGTACTGAGCCACGCCCTCGTCGTAGTCGCAGAACGAGATGGCCATGCCGTCCAGGCCGCCATCGCGCATGCGCTGCATGCCCTCGACCACCATCTCCGGCGTGCCCACCAGTGGCAGGGCGAAGAAGCCGGCCGCGGCGCGGTCGACGAGGACGTCATTGCTGAAGATGTCGATACTGCGCGAGGTGCCCATGAGTGCCTCGACGAAGGCGCGGGTGCCCTCGGTGTCGCGCTGCTCGCGGGCCACGGACTCAAAGCGTCGACGCGCCTCCGCCTCAGTGTCGGCGACGACGACGTAGCCGTGGCCGAACAGCAGCGGGTTGGTGCCGAAGCGCTCGGCTGCCTCGCCGCGCGCCTGCGAGGTGAGCCCCGGGAGCATCTCCCAGGACGGGACGGCGATGAAGTTCAGGTCGCAGTGCCGCTGCGCGAACTCGCGTCCGGCCGGGCTGGAGCCCGCGCTCATGATCACCGGGTGCGGGTCCTGCAGCGGATGCGGGAGGGACAGCAGCTCGGTGCCGTGGAAGAACTCCCCGTCGACGTCGAACACATCGGGTTCGGACCACAGGCGCTTGACCAGGCTGATCCATTCGTCGGCGTAGGCGTAGCGATCGTCGTGCTCGCGCTGCTCCATGCCCAGCATGCGGAACTCGGTCTCGTTCCAGCCTGCCGTGACGTTGATGCCGAAACGGCCACCGGAGATGTGGTCGATGGTCGCCGACATCTTGGCGGCGATGACGGGGTGGAAGAGCGGCATGTGCATGGTGGCGAACACCGCAGCGCGCTGGGTGACCGCGGAGATGCCCGCGGCCCAGGTGAACGTCTCGAACACGCGGTCGTAGTCCAGGTTCGTGCGGTACGTGTTCTTCCAGCGCGCCAGCGGGATGATCGCGTCGATACCGGCGCGGTCGGCGGCCTGGGCGACGCGCACCGACTCCGGCCAGGTGGCCTTCGGCAACGTCGGTGCGTGCGAGATTGACGAGCCCCGCGCAGTGTTGAGGCAGAACAGCGCGAGCTTGAATCCGTCGCGGTCGGCGACCGGGTTGCTCGAGGCGGGAACACGGGTGTCCAGGGGAGCGGTCATGGGCTGAAGTGTAAGAGGATTAGTGTTACAGTCAAGGGGTGTCGGCCATCGAATCCGTGACAGCGGTGCGCCCGCCGCGCCAGCGGCGCAGCCGCGAGGCGTGGGAGCGGATCCTCACCGCGGGCACGTCCCTATTAGAGGAGGGCGGACCCCAGGCCCTCACCATCGCCGCCGTCTGCGCCCGTGCCGACGTGGCACCGACCGCCATCTACGCCCGGGTCGACGGGCTCGCCGGACTCTTCTGGGCTGTCTACGACTGGCGTTTCGCGGCCGTGCGCGAGGACGAGGAGGCCGCGCTGACGGCCGCCGAGCGCGAGCCCGCCGGCAGTCGTGCCCGCATCGAGGCCGTCGTGCGCGGGCTGGTCGGCACCTTCGAGGCGCACCGGGCCTTCCTGGAACCGATCGTGCGCTACTCCGCGACCGATCCGGCCATGCGTGAGCGTGCCGCGCAGACGTCGCTGGCCCTGGTCGACCGGGTCGCCGCTCTCCTGGACGGAACCTCCCTCACGGGCGGGAGCGACCGCGCCCGAGAGGTCGCCCGGCTCCTCCACGACGAGCGGGTGATCCGGGTCCTCTACGGGCCGGGGTGGCTGGCAGCTGCGCCGGAGGCCCCGGAGACGGTGGCTCAGTTCCAGGCCCGGCTCACCGCCCTGGCGATCGGCCTCCTGAACCCGTCCGCCTGAGCCAAACGCCCACTAGGCGGGTTATTTGTCCCATAGGCTGGGAGAATTGTCAGGAGGTGCACCCGTGATCAAGTTCTGGATCACCACTCGCCCGGCCCCGGGCATGGAGCGCGAACGCTTCGACTATGAGTGGGGAATCATCCACACCTCCATGATGGTGACGACGCCGTCCGTCCTCAATGGTTCGTTCCGGCGGTACACCCAGCACCGCAGCGTGCTCGAGGGGTTCTCCGACGCCGACCTGCAGTACCCCCGGTCCGAGCAGGGCTGGTACTCGTGCGCCGACCACCTGTGCGCGACCTACGACGACGTCGTCCAGGCCGTTGTCGCCGAGGACTACCGGCGCCGGATGTTCCCGCACCGCTTCTCCGACAAGGTCATGGTCGTCGAGCTCACCGGAACCGACACCGTGTTCGACTCCACGCCGACGCGCCTGGATGCCGGCGGCGTCAAGGTCATCAATCATGTGAAGGCAAAGCCCGGTGTCGGGCATGAGGAGTTCACGCAGTGGTGGCGCGAGGTCTACGCGCCGCGCGTGCAGGACGCCACCGCGGGCGTCGTGCACCGCTACGTGCAGAACCCGTCGGTGCCCGGAGACCCGGCCTTCTTCAAGGGCAGCCTGTTCGAGCTCGGCAACACCGGCACCTACGCCGGCGTCGAGGAGCTCTACGTCGACGACCTCGACGGGGTGCGCGAACTCGGCACCCGGGCTCGTGCGGCGCTCGACGAGACGGCCGCGCAGATGATCGTCGCGCCGGAGTCGTTCGGCCTGGTCGTCGTCGAGCGCGTGGTCTTCGACTTCACCGGGCAGTACGCCGACCTCGCCCCGTCGGTGCGCACGCCCGGTTCGGCGGAGTGGCAGATGGTGCAGTCCGAGCGAGGGTGGGACACCTGGAACGCCATCCGCCCGGTCGGCTCGGCCAAGGTGCCGGGGGAGTAGACGTGCCGCACCGCAGTCTGGCCCTGTCGATCGAGCGCGAGGAGGCGCTCGATCACGGCCTTGACCTGCTGCGTGCGTCATGGCGCGACTTCGACCAGGCGCGACCACTGCAGCCGCCGGTGTCGCGCGCGGCGCTCGGCCTGGACGACGCGCTCCCCGAGGACGGTGCGGGAGTCGTTGCCGCCCTCGATGCCGCCGCGGTCGTGCTCGACCAGAGCCTGGCGCAGTCGCGGCCACGGTTCTTCGCCTACGTGGGCTCCTCGGGGCTGGAGTCCGCCGTGCTCGCCGAC
Organism: uncultured Bifidobacteriaceae bacterium; assembly: GCA_964343995.1. Lineage (GTDB taxonomy): Bacteria > Actinomycetota > Actinomycetes > S36-B12 > S36-B12 > JBAWXR01. The sequence continues at coordinate 8,131 of CAYFLO010000013.1, read as the reverse complement.
GCCATGGCCAACTCCTTCGACACCAACCTCGCCGGGGAGTCCGGAGCGGCGCGCGAGATCGAACTGCAGACGCTGCGGTGGGTGGGTGAACTCGTCGGATACCCCGCGGCCGGTGGCGCGTTCACCAGCGGCGGCATGGTGTCGACGCTCACCGCCCTGGTGTGCGCGCGCACCCGCGCGCTTCCGCGCTCGCGCGAGGACGGTGTCATCGGCACGCCGGGCGCGTTCTACACCGGCGTCGAGGGGCACTCGAGCATCGAGCGGGCGGTGGAGGTGCTCGGCTTCGGCCAACGAGCCCTGCGGTCAATCCCGCTGGATGAGCACCGACGCATGCGCATCGACCTGCTGCGCGAGGCGATCGCTGCCGATGTCGCCGCGGGCATCACGCCGATCGCCATCGTGGCGAGCGCGGGCACCACCCTCACCGGCGCCGTCGACGACCTCGCCGCCGCTGCTGATGTCGCCGCGGAGTTCGGCGTGTGGCTGCACGTCGACGGGGCCTATGGCCTTGCGGCCGCGGCGACCGAGCGCGCCCGCCCGCTGTTTGCCGGGCTCGAGCGCGCCGACTCCGCATCGATCGATGCGCACAAGTGGCTGTTCGTGCCCAAGGCCTGCGGTGTGCTGCTCGTCCGCGATGCGTCGAGGCTGCCTGAGGCCTTCGCGCACGAGGCGTCCTACCTCGTGCAGGACGAGGGGGCCCCGATCCATCCGGTGGAGACCACGCTGGAGTACTCCCGACCGTTCCGTCCGCTGAAACTGTGGACGGCCCTGCGCGCGCACGGGGCGGGCGCCTTCCGCGAGGCCATCGACAAGGATCTCGTGCTGGCTCGAGAGCTGGAGGCGCTCGTGCGCCAGGTGCCGACGATGGAACTGCACGAGCCGGTGTCGCCGCTGTCGGTCGTCTCCTTCCGTCGCGTCCCGGCGCACGGCGATGTCGACCGCCACAACGTTCGCCTGGCGGCCGCGATGCAGGAGGACGGGCGCACCTTCATCGCCAGTGCCGCGATCGACGGCCAGATGTGGCTGCGCGCGTGCCTGGTCAACTTCCGCACGACGAGCGCCGACATCCGCGCGCTCGTGCAGGTGGCCGACGAGATCGGCCGACGCCTTGAGGCAGAGAGCAGGTAGGCAGTGAGCATCTTCGGACCGACGTGGTCAACCTCCCCCCGGGAGTTCGACGTGATCCGCGAGCGCGATGTACGCATCCCGGTGCGTCGCGGCTACGAGCTGGACTGCCAGGTGTTCCGCCCCGACGGCCCCGGACCGTTCCCGGTGATCCTGGGCCTGGCGCCGTACCCGATCGACGATCAGGCGGCCAACCATGTGCCCGTACCGATGCGCTACCCCAACGCACACATGGAGGCCGGCGACCCGTACTTCTATGCGCGCCGCGGCTATGTGCATGTGCTGGGCAACCTGCCGGGCACCGGCGCCTCGGGCGGGGAGTTCGACCACATGGGCCCGGAGGCCATCGACGCGGTCGAGGACGCCATCGCCTGGGTCGCGCAGCAGCCGTGGAGCGACGGCAACGTCGGCATGTTCGGCATGTCGTACTACGGCATGGTGCAGGTGCTCGTGGCGATGCGGCAGCCCCCGGCGCTCAAGGCGATCTTCTGCCCGTTCTCGGTGACCGACCAGTTCCGCGACACCTATTACAAGGGCGGCATCTTCGGCTACGCGTTCCTCAAGGGCTGGTCGGTGGCACTTCGACGCGCGCGCGTGAAGCCGATGATGGCGCAGGCGATCGGCCGCGAGAACTTCCTGGCCCTGGTCGAGCAGGCCAAGGCCGAGCCGGAAAACCAGCTCGTGCCGACGATCATGGAGGTGCTGGAGAACGTCGACGACCCGGTCAACGAGTTCCTCGCCGAGTTCATCGTCAACCCCACCTACGGCGCGCACTACGAGCCGCGCAATGTCGACTACTCCGTCGGCTGCACGGTGCCGGGCTACTTCGGCGCCTGCTGGGGCATCTACGGCCTGCACCTGAACGCCGCGTTCCGCTCGTACGTGAACTGGAGCGGCGACCGCCGCGTCACCGTCGGGCCGCCGGCGTATCTGGACCGTCCGATCACGCAGTACCAGGACGAGTCGCTGCGCTGGTTCGACCACTACCTCAAGGGCATGGACACCGGCCTCGATACGCAGCCCCCGGTGCAGGTGTTCATCGACGACGCGAACGTCTGGCGCACCGGCGACACCTGGCCGCTGCCGCAGACGCGGTTCACCTCCTTCTACCTGCACGGCGACGGGGCGGCCGGCGACGGACTGCTCTTCGAGCATGAGCCGTGGCCGGACTCCACGCCGGACGCGATCGCGGACTCCCCGTCCGAGCGCGGTACCGCCACCTACACGACCCCGGCCTTCCGCGACGACATCGAGCTGTGCGGTCCGATGCTGCTGAACCTGTGGGCCTCCACCACCGGCACCGAGGCGCTCGTGTACGCCTCGGTCTACAAGGTCGACGCTGCCGGCAGCGAGCGGCTGCTCACCCGCGGCTGGCTGCGCGCCTCGATGCGCCGTGTCGACGCTGCAGCGTCCGAGCCGTGGCTGCCCGTGCATGAGATGCGCGCGCGCGAGCCGCTGGAGCCCGGGGTGGTGTACCCGCTGGCAATCGACATCCGGCCCTACGGCATTGCCTTTGAGAGCGGCTCTCGGCTGCGACTGAAGATCCGCACGACCGATCACGGCGATCCCAACCCCGACATCCTCAGCAATCACGCGGTCGGCCTCATCGCCGGTGCGCAGGACGCGGTCGTGTCGATCCATCACGATCCGCAGCACCCCTCGCACCTCGTGCTGCCGATCACCGCGGGCAACATCATCAACACGTTCCTGTCCGGCGGCCGCCTGGAGCCGCTGGAGAACGCCTGGACGGGCGGCGGTCACTGATGACAGGTCCTTCCGCACGGCCATTGGACGGCGAGGTGCGCGACGACGCGCTGCTCGACGCCGCCCAGGCTGTCCTCGACCGCGACGGCTTCCACGGCGCGACGTTCGCGGCGGTCGCCGACCTGAGCGGTCGCGACGAGGCCGAGGTGGCGGCGGCCTTCGGCGACACCGGTGCCATGTTCTTGGCCACGGTCGACCGGTTCCTGTCGACCCAGATGGGCAAGTACGACGACACGGTCACGGCAACCACGTGGGACGACGCGGCCCGGGAGTACGGCACCAAGGTCGCGGCTGCGCGCCTCGGCGACGGCATGCCGTCGTGGGATCGCGTGCTCATCGAGTTCTGGATCGTCGCCAGCCGTGATCCAGCGATCCGTGACGAGGTGCGTCGGCGCAACACCGCCAACCTCGATCGCGTCGGCGCCATCCTCACCGCGTTCGTCGCCCGCTTCGGCCGCACCCCGGTGCTGTCGGCGCGTGAGTTCGCCCGCGGCATCTTCGCCCTGGGCCGCGGGATGGGCTTGGAGCGCACGATGGACGACGACTTCCCGACCGACGAGGTGGCGACGATGGTCGCCGCCTACCTCGACGGCATGACTACCCCGCAGGAGAGGTCCCACTGATGGCTCAGCCCACGACATCGACCAGTGCATCGGACTCCACCGCAGACGCCTCACGATCGGATGCGTCGAGCATCCAGGTCCTCGCCCGTGCGGCGTCGATCCTGCGACTTCTTCACGGGCATCCCGGTGGCCTGTCGCAGGCCGAGATCGGCGAGCGCCTGGGTCTGGCCCGCTCGACGGTGAGCCGGCTGCTCGCGGCACTGGAGGCCGAGGGCCTGGTGGTGTCGCAGGGCCCGCGTGGCCGCTACCGCCTGGGGGCGGAGCTCGTGCGCCTGGCGTCGGCCGCACGGCGTGGCACCTGGCAGGGACTGCACCCGCTGCTGGCCGACCTGTCGTACGAGGTCGGCGAGACCGTCGACCTGTCGGTGCTCGAGGGCGACCACGCGGTGTTCGTCGACCAGGTCGTGGCCGACAACCGGTTGCGCGCGGTGAGTGCCGTCGGCGACGCCTTCCCGCTGCATGCCTCGGCCAACGGCAAGGCGATGCTCGCGGCGATGCCGGAGGCCGACGTGCGTCGCGTGCTCGGCCGTCGGCTGGAGGATTTCACCGCGGCCACGATCACGTCGGCCGCCGATCTGCGCACCGAGCTCGATCTCGTGCGCGCCGAGCACGGCATCGCGGCCGACCGTGAGGAGCACTCCGCCGGGGTGAGTGCCCTGGGCGTCGTCATCGGCACGATCGACCACGAGATGCTCGCGGTGAGCATCCCGGTGCCGACCCAGCGCTTCGCCGAGCGCGAGGACGAGCTGCGCACGGCCCTGCTGGCCTTCGTCGATCGCGTTGACGAGTGGCTGGCCACGCAGGGCACGCGCACGTGAGCGAGCCCACCCGCATCGCCGTGCCGCGGGCGTTCATGCTCATGGTCGGCTCGTTCGTCGCGATCGCGCCGCTGGCCACCGACTTCTACCTTCCGGTGCTGCCGAGCATGGCCACCGACCTGCACGCCTCGGCCTCGCAGACCCAGCTCATCATCACCGCGGTCCTGCTGGGCATGGCCTTCGGTCAACTCGTCGGCGGGCCGCTGAGCGACCAGCGCGGCCGCAAGGGCACCCTCATCGCCGGCCTTGTCGCCTTCGTCGTCACCACCGCCGCCAGCGCCTTCGCTCCGAACATCGGCGTGCTCATCGTGATCCGACTGCTGTCGGGACTTGCCGTCGCACTCATCTTCGTCGTCTCGCGGGCGATGGTCGCCGACGCGTATCCGGGGGACGAGGCCGCGCGCGGCTTCGCCCTCCTGGGTGCCATCACCGGCATCACCCCGGTGCTCGCACCGCTCGTGGGCGGCGCATTGGCGCTGGTGATGGGCTGGCGCGGGATCTTCCTGGTGCTCGCCGGCATTGGCGTGGTGATCCTGATCATCGCCCTGGCCTTCCTGCCCGAGACGATGCCGGTGCACCTGCGCCAGAAGTCCGGTATCGGCCACGGCCTGCGCGACCTCGGGGCCTGCCTGGGCAGCCGCGCCTTCATGACCTACGTCTGCACCCTTGCTGCCGCAGGCGGCATCCTCTTCGGCTACATCTCGGCCTCGCCATTCGTTCTCGAAGGGTCGTTCGGGATGTCGACGTCCGGATTCTCAATCGTGTTCGCCGTCAACTCCGTCGGAATCGTCATCGTCGCGTTCGTCGCGCGCCGCCTCATTCCCCGTTTCGGTCCCGAGCGACTGCTGTGGGCCGGTCAGGTGCAGGCACTGCTGGGCACCTCACTGGCCCTCGTCGGCCTGCTCGCGCACGCACTCGCACTGGTGCTGCTCGGGCTGTTCGTGGCCATCGGCAGCATGGGCATGGTCTTCGCGACGTCGACGGCGCAGGGCATCCGCCGGGCTCCCGTGCGCGCCGGGTCGGCGAGCGCCCTGCTGGGCATCTCCGGCTTCCTTGTCGGCGGCCTGCTCGGCCCGCTGGGCGGACTGGGCTCGGTCGCGTTCGGCCTGCTCATCGTCGGCTTCGCCAGCGTCGGGATCCTCCTGCACCTGGTGCTGCCCCCGCGCGGCGCACGTGACGACGCCTCGACCGCACGTGACGACCTCTCCGTCACGGATTCGCCCGCAGCACCCACGGAGGCCTGACGATGACCTGGACCTGGCAGCCCGACCCGGCCGCCGCCGCGCGCACGCCGATGGCGGCCTTCCACGCGGCGGCGAGCGCACGCTCGGGCACGGCGATGACGACGACCCCCCAGGTGCACACCTGGTCGATCGAGGATCCCGGTGCGTTCTGGACCCTGGTGTGGGACACCTTCGGTGTCGTGGGCGATCGCGGGGCGCGCGTGCATGTGGCGAGCGTGCTGCCCGCGGCCACGTTCTTCCCCGACGCACACCTCAACATCGCCGAGAACCTCCTCGCGCCGTGGGCCGACACCGACGACACCGCCGTCGTGTGCCTGGGGGAGGGTGATGGCGAGGTCGTCGTGCGCGAGGAGGTGAGCGGGCGCGAGCTCACCCGTCGCGTGGCTGCCTTCGCGCGCGCGCTGCGTGACCACGGCGTGCAGCCCGGTGACCGCATCGGGCTGATCCTGCCCGTGGGCTCCGATGCGCTCGTGTGCACGCTGGGCGCCTTGGCCGTCGGCGCCGTGGTGAGCAGTGTGTCGCCGGAGTTCGGTGCACCCTCGATCGTCGACCGACTCGGCCAGCTCGAGCCCACCGTGCTCGTCGCGGCGCCGTCCTATCGATGGAACGGACGTGAGTTCCACCGCTCGGACAACGTCGCCGAGGTGGTGCGGGCGCTGCCGTCGCTCACCCTCATCGTCACAGCCGGCGGGGCGGACGATGGTGGAGTGGATGTGGACGCGACGATCGCCGCGGCCGCCCATACCGTGCTGCCCGACTGCCGCGTGATCGCCCTTGCCCCGGTGCTCGCTGCAGCCACCGTTGCCGCATCTCCTGAGTACACGCGCCTGCCATTCGACCATCCGGCCTACGTGCTGTTCTCCTCTGGCACGACCGGCAAGCCCAAGTGCCTCATCCACCGGGCCGGCGGCGTGCTGCTCAAGCACCTGGTCGAGATCGGCCTGCACGCCGACGTGCGGCCCGGCGATCGGCTGGAGTTCTACACGACCACCAGCTGGATGATGTGGAACTGGGAGGTCTCGTGCCTGGCCATCGGCGCGACCCTCGTGCTCCACGACGGTGCGCCGACATACCCGGGCCCCGCTGCTCTCTTCGACTCCGCGCGGCTGGCGCGCGCCACTCACCTGGGCCTGTCGGCCCGCCTCCTTGACCACCTGCGTCAGGAGGGCACCACGCTTCGGGACCACCTGGGCAGCGCTCCGCTTCGCGAGGTCATGGTCACCGGCTCACCGCTGTCCGAGCTCACCGCGCAGTGGCTGGCGCAGCAGGTGGGCCCGAGCGTCATGATCAATCCGATCTCCGGGGGCACCGACCTCGTCGGGGTGTTCGTCGGCGGCGACCCCACCCGTCCGTTCCGCGCGGGGGAGATGACCGGGCCGATGCTCGGCACCGCCGTCGACGTGTGGACCGATGCCGGCGTGCGCGCACCCGATGGCGAGCCCGGTGAACTCGTGTGCACCGCCGCGTTCCCGACGGTGCCCGTGGGCATCTGGGGCGATGAGTCCGGTGAGCGACTGCGGCAGACCTACTTCGACCACTGGCCCGGGGTGTGGGTTCACGGCGATCGCGCGTCGCGCAGCGCCGACGGCGGCGTGGCGATCCACGGCCGCTCGGATGCCACCCTCAACGTCGGCGGTGTGCGCATCGGCACCGCTGAGATCTACTCCGCGCTCGCCGAGCATCCGGCCGTCGGCGACACCCTGGCCTTCGGGCAGGAGTGGGACGGCGACACCCGCATCGTCCTGCTCGTCGTACCGGCGGCACAGGTGGCCGCAGGGTCGACGGATGGCGTTCTGCCCGACGACGTGCAGGCGTCGCTGCGGGCGGCGATCCGAGCGGCGTGCTCGCCGCGGCACGTGCCCGCGGTGATCGTCGCCGTGCCCGATCTGCCGCGCACGCAGACCGGCAAGCTGTCGGAGATCGCCGTGCGCGAGGCCGTGCACGGTCGCGAGGTCAAGGGCCGCGGTGCCCTGGCCAACCCCGAGGTTCTTGACGTCATCGTCGGGCTGGTGCCGCGCACGTAGGACTCAAGGGGGCGCCGCACTGGCAGGATGACGCTATGTCCGCCACCTCAGCCGACGGTTCCGGCAGCGGGGACTCCGGCCAGGTCGTGCCCCTGCGTCGGCCCACACAGCGCAGCGGCATGAGGGCCGTGCTCGCGCAGTGGCCGATCATCGTCGTCCTCGCCGGGGTGGCGGTGGCCTGCGTGATGATCGCGATGGACTCCTTCCGGCGTGGCTGCGTCGTGCTCTCGGCGAGCGTGCTCGTCGCCGCCTTCCTGCGCCTTCTCCTCAGCGACCGCGACGCCGGTCTCCTGGCCGTCCGGTCCCGACGCCTGGATGTGGCGATCCTGCTGGTGCTGGGCATCGGGCTGGGCGTCTTCACCTTCTGGGTACCCCCGCCGAGCTGATCGGACCCGCGCGGCGGCGGCCGAAGTCGACCTGACGCAGGCCGGCCGAATGCAGCCGCGCGAGCGTGGCGCACCTCACTCCCGGCAGGGTTCCGCGGGCCGGCCCGCGGGCATTTGGGGCCTTCGCGCTGGAGTAGGTTGGCCGGC
>CAYFLO010000012.1:15271-16062 GCA_964343995.1 uncultured Bifidobacteriaceae bacterium | reverse complement strand
CGGCCGCGGCCGCGTGATCCTGCGTGGAGAAGATGTTGCACGACGCCCACCGCACGTCGGCACCGAGCTCGGCGAGCGTCTCGATGAGGACGGCCGTCTGGATGGTCATGTGCAGGGAGCCGGTGATGCGGGCACCCTTGAGCGGCTTGCTGGCGCCGTACTCGGCGCGCATCGCCATCAGGCCGGGCATCTCGTGCTCGGCGAGGCGGATCTCGTCGCGGCCGAACTCGGCCAGGGACAGGTCGGCGACCTTGTAGTCAGGGGTGCCGTCGGGCTTGGACACGGACATGCGCGTACTCCTCATGGAAGTGATCTGGGGAGCGAACGGCACGAGGCTTCGATGGTTCGCGGGTGGAACTGCGGGGTGGTGCGGGAAGGGCCGCAACGGGGACCGGGGCTCCAGACCGCGCGACACCGCAAGTCTGCCAGAGGCCGGCGAGGCCTGCCAAACGCCGGGTGTTTGCGCACGAATGAGCCCCTAGGCGCCGAAGCCTCGGTCCAGGTCGGGCTCCAAGAAGATGTAGCGGGCCGTGGGAACAGCAGCCCTGATGGCCGCCTCAGCCGCGTCGATGTCGGCGGCGATCTCAGCTCCGGTGTCCTGATGCATGATCGCGATCTTGGCGGCGACGAGCAGCTCCTCAGGCGCCACGTGCAGGGTGCGCAGGTGGATCACCCGCCCCACTCCTTCTGACCCCTCGAGCGCCGCGAGGATCGCTGCGCGCTCCTCGGGCAGTGCACTCTCCCCCACCAGACCTGCCGCCATCTCGATCGCGAGGAAGACCGCGATGACG
>CAYFLO010000012.1:2303-15261 GCA_964343995.1 uncultured Bifidobacteriaceae bacterium | reverse complement strand
GGCGAAGCCCAGGCCGATGAGCGCACCGAAGTCCTCCAGCAGGATCACCGGGAGCTCGGGCTGGCGGGTATCGCGCACGAACTTCGTCAGGCTGCGATGGCCGCGCAGGTGCTTGGCCTCCTTCAGTGCCGTGCGAAAGGAGAATCCTTCGAGCCCGATGGCCACGCCGAGCACCACGAAGGCCAGCCACGCGTCGGCCACGTCGTCCGGATGCAGGATCTTGTGAATGCCCTCGTAGAGCGAGAAGACACCGCCGATGAGGAACAGCACGATGGCGACGAGGAACCCGTAGACGTAGCGCCGGCGTCCGTAGCCGAAGTTGTGCTGATCGTCCGCCTCCTGCGTGGACCGCTTCTTGCCGATGAGCAGGAGCACCTGGTTGCCGGAGTCGGCCACGGAGTGGATGCCCTCGGTGAGCATCGACGCCGAGCCGGTGAAGGCGAATGCGATGAACTTGCTCGCTGCGATGCCCAGGTTGGCGCCCAGCGCGGCGAGGATGGCCTTGGAGCCGCCCTCGGCGCTCATGCGTCGGTCACCAGCGCCGCCGTGCCGGCGGATGCGAGGAACGCCTCGGGCTCGTCCGCGGTGAGGACGGCCGCCGTGCCCGGTTGCAGGGTGACATCGGCCCCGTCGATCGACACCTGCGCGGTGTCGTCAAGGGCGAGCATGACCCGATAGCGGCCGGCGGGAGCCACGTGCCCGGCTCCGCTGGCCAGCGTGACGGCGAACGGGGCGCCGGCCGGGGCGACGGTGCTGGAGCCCGACGCTCGCAGCAGGCCCGGCTGCTGCTCCAGAACGAGTGAACCCAGGGCTTCGTCGACGTGCACGGCCTTGGTCGTGAGTCCCAGGCGCAGGACGTTGTCCGACGACGTCATGACCTCCACACCGGTACCGCGCAGGTAGCTGTGCGGCACACCGGCGGGAACGAACAGCGCGTCACCGCGGTCGAGCGACCAGTACGCGAGCATCGGGGTGAGCAGGGCTCCGGCGTCACCGGGGTGCAGCGCCGCGATGGTGGCGTAGGCGTGACGCTGGGCGGGATCGTCGATCACCTGCGACACCGCCTCGGGCAGCAGGGCCACGTGACTGCCCGCCGGATCGATCGCTAGCAGCGACCGCACCGCGCCCGCGACGTCGCCCTCGCGCAGCGCCGTGGCGGAAGCAGCGGTGGCCGGGATGGCCTCGTAGATGCGCGCGGCCTGCTCGCGGTCGCGCCAGCCGGCGAGGGCCTCGAAGGGTCCCAGGGCGACGAGCATCTCGGTCTTCTCGTGGGCATCGGCCAGGCACTCCGGCACGCGACCGGCCTGCTGCGCGGCCCACAGCTCACCGGCACGTACCTGGGTGGGGTGCACCTGGACGGACAGCGGTCGAGCGGCCGCCAGCACCTTGACGAGCACCGGCACCGCGTCGTCGGCCAGGTGGTCGGCCAGGCTCGTGCCCGTGGCGCGTCCGTCGTCGTCAACCATGGGCGACGGTCCGGCCGGATGCACCCCGAACCACAGCTCGGCCTGCGGTGCGCCGGTCTCCTGGCCGGTCCACGTGGTGAGGCCGTCGACAATGCCCCAGTCGTAGTTCTTGATCGATCCGCGGATGATGAGCACGCGTTACCCCGCGGTGGGCGGCAGCAGGATCGGGATGCCGTCAACGACGTCGAAGTGGGTGCCGCACACGGTGCAGCGCAGCCGACTGCCGTCAGCCTCGAGCGCGCCATGGTCGGGGTTCGGGCAGGCCAGCAGCGCGAACACGTCGGCGGGGATCCCCAGTGGCATGACTACCTCCCGGCCCGCATCATCGCCAGCACCTCATCGCGCACGGCGGTCATGGTGGCGGCATCGTCGGCCTCGACATTGAGGCGCAGCAGCGGCTCGGTGTTGCTCGGGCGCACGTTGAACCACCAGGTGTCGCCCACGACCGTCATGCCGTCGAACCAGTCCAGCGGCTCCACCGCCCGCGGGGTGAAGGCCTCGGCGATCGCCTGGGTGACCGCGGCCTGGTCGGCGACCTCGGTGTTGATCTCACCGCTGCTGGGGTAGCGGTCGAACGGGGCCAGCAGCGCCGACATCGTCGTGCCCGCCGGTGCGTGGCCGAGTGCGGAGATCGCATGCAGGGCCGCGAGCATCCCTGAGTCGGCGCGCCAGAAGTCGCGGAAGTAGTAGTGACCGGAGTGCTCGCCGCCGAACACCGCGTCGGTCTGGGCCATGCGGTCCTTGATGAAGGAATGGCCCACGCGGGTGCGCTCCGGTGTTCCGCCGTTCTCACGGATCACCTCGGGCACGGCCTTGGACGTGATGAGGTTGTGAATGACGACCGAGCCGGGATGACGCGCGAGCTCGCGCGACGCAATGAGTGCGGTGAGAGCAGACGGGTTGACGGGCTCGCCCCGCTCGTCGACCAGGAAGCAGCGGTCGGCGTCGCCGTCGAAGGCCAGGCCGAGATCGGCGCCGGTGGCGCGCACCCGTGCCTGCAGGTCGCGCAGGTTCTCCGGATCGATCGGGTTGGCCTCGTGGTTCGGGAACGTGCCGTCGAGCTCGAAGTACATCGCGTCGATATCCAGGGGCAGCGGCGCCAGACCCGCGGCATCGCCCAGCACCGCCGGAACCGTGAAGCCGGCCATGCCGTTGCCGGCGTCGACGACGACCTTCAGGGGACGGATGTCGGAGACGTCGACCAGGGAGCGCAGGTGCCGGCCGTAGTCGGCGAGGACGTCGAGGTGGCGCTCCTGCCCCAGGGGCAGGTCGCTGGCCGGCACCCCGGCCTCGACCATCGCGCGGATGTCGCGCAGACCGGAGTCCTGGCCCACGGGTGCGGCCCCCGGACGGCACAGTTTGATGCCGTTGTAGCGGGCCGGATTGTGGCTGGCGGTGAACATCGCACCCGGCAGGCCCAGGTGGCCCGACGCGAAGTACAGGCCGTCGGTGCTCGCCAGGCCGATGAGGACGACGTCGCAACCCTGCTCACGCACACCGGCCGAGAACGAGGCGACGAGATCGGGGCCGGAGGGACGCATGTCGTGGCCGATGACCACCGCACCGGGACCGCCGTCGCGTGCGGTGAGGCCCAGGACGCGCACGAACGCAGCGCCTACCTCATGGGCGAGATCCTCATCGAGCTGATCGGGGTAGACGCCCCGGACGTCGTAGGCCTTGATGACCGCGTCCAGGTTGCGCACCGGCACAGGTTAGCGGGAGGGGTCGTCGTCCTCGTAGTCGCTGAAGAGGTCCTGCTCCTGCCAGCCGGGGTCACTGTCGGATCCGCTGTCAGCCGACACGTCGGCGTCGGGTGCGGGGCGCCGTCGCGGGACGGAGTCGACCGAGGCGAGCACTCGCAGGTGTCCCTTGCGCGCGAGCTCGACGGAGCCCTCGGGCACCTCGACCGGAGGTGGGCCGCCGGGCTCGTAGCGCGGACGGGCCGCCTCGCGCACGGCGTTGGCCAGAGCCTCCAGGTCGTCACTGGTGGGCTTGAGCGCATCGGGATCAGGAGTGATGCGCACGATCTCCCAGCCCCGCGGCGCGGTGAGCCGGTTGGCGTGGGTCTCGCACAGGTCGTAGCAGTGCGGCTCGGCATAGGTGGCCAGCGGCCCGAGCACGGCGGTGGAGTCGGCGTAGACATAGGTGAGGGTCGACATGGCTGCGCCGTTGCAGGACGGCTTGGAACAGCGGCGACGGCTCACGCGCCCCAACCTAGGGGGGCATGTGCTCACAACGGGGCCGACGCGCCGCGGTGCACGCGCCGACGGGCGGGTCAGCGGACGGTGAGGCCGGGGTCCTGCTCCGCCACCGGCACCGGCACCTGCGTGCGCAGCGGCGTCCACGGATAGCCGGTGACGAGGTCGCCGTACGTCGACTGCTCGCGCACCCGGTGGGCGACGAGCACCTGGCCGGAGCCCTTCTGCGGGGTGACGATGGCGGTGTACCACTGCGCTGCCGGGGCCTTGATCCGCACGGACGCCACGGTGCCGGCGGCCACGGTGATGTGCTCGGGGGCGGTCGGCGTCGCCGCACCTTTGCCGCCGCCGTAGGGCAGCAGGACCAGGTCGACCGCGGCCGCGTCGGCCGGTGCGGTGACATACAGGCGCACGTCAGTGGCCGGGCGGACGGGCAGCCCGCTGACCGCGGCCGCCGCGGTGAACGGCTCGGCGGCCGCGGCGTACGAGGTCTCGTCCTGCACCTTGGCGCCGCCGAAGAACTGGCGCATGCCCGCGACGATCGGCACGTCGGCGGTGAGCTCGAGGGTGGCCGCTTGCTGATCGAGCACGGGCGCCATGTCGATCGTCACGACGCTGCCGGCCGGCACGGGGATCTGCGCGCGATCGGCCGGCGCGAAGGTTCCGGTCTCGTTGATCACGCGCACATTCACGAGCGCATCGTGATCGCCCGGGGCCGCGATCGACAGCACGCGCGCGCCCTTGCCGTCGACGATGCCGGGCACGTAGACCGTTGTCGAGGGCGGTGCGGCCGGCGGGATCCAGTCGGTGCCCACCACCGACAGGCCCGAGGCCTGCTCGTCGTCGACCGCAGCGCCCACTCGTCCGGCGAGGGCGACTACATGCACGGCGGTCGCGGCGATCCCCGGGGCCAGGGTGTCCAGGCGGATCACGCTGCGGGCCTGCGCCGCGACGATGACGCCATGGCCGGCCGGGGTGTCGATGACCCCCTTGGGCCCGAGCACGGTGACGTCGACGGTGGCGGCGGTGTCGTCGGGATTGACGAGCACGATGCGGGTCTTGCGGCCGGCGATCGCACCGCCGCCGACGAACCAGAAGTCGGCGGCCGCGGGCGCGCAGGCGGTCGATGCCATCCCCCGGCCGGTGCCCGACGGTGCCCGTCCCCACTGGTCGGCGACGAAGCCGGGGGCCAGCGGACCCTCGGCGAACGCCCGGATCGGCGGCAGCGCCTGGCCGGCCGCGGTGATGTCGGTCTGACCGCCCGGAACGGTGATGCGCGAGGACTCCTGCGGCTGCCCCGGCAGGGTCTCCAGTCCGGCCACGCCCTTGGTGGCCGAATCCTGACCCACCTGTCCGGGCACGACCGCGGCGGTGACGCGCACGTCGAGGTCACTGCCGGCACCGGGCTCCGGGCATAGCAGCACGCTGGAGGCGATCGGTTCGATCGACGTGCCGTAGTCGGCCGGCGCGGGCTGGGGTCGCTGCACCAGCGAGGCGATGACGGTGAGGGCTGCGGCAACGGCCACGACGATGATGACGGGACGGACGATGACGAAGGTCGGACCACGGCGGCGCGCGCTCATGCGTCGTCACCCCCGTGGTGCGGTTCGCTGGCGATGTCAGTGCCCAGGAGTTCCTCGTCGAAGTCCGGATCCGGATCGATGCGCCGCGACGGCAGCGCCATGATGACCAGGACGACCAGGACGACGACCTCAAGCCACAGCCACCGCGAGCGGGCTGCGGAGTCGAACCAGATCCGCACCGGGGTTGCACCCTGCGGGGCCTGGAATCCCTGCGACCACGACAGCAGACCGGGGGCCGCGCCGCCTGAGAGTTCCTGCCCCGAGGCGTCGACCGCGCGCCAGGCCGGATCCAACGTGGCGCCCACGGAGATCACCCGTCCGGCGCGTCCATCGGGGAGCCGCTGGTCGAGGTAAGGATCGGCGGTGACCGTGCCGTCAGGGGCGATGCCCAGGGCAGTCGCCCCCGTGCCGGAAACGAGTCGCGCGCGCGAGGTGACGCCGTTGACGCGCCACAGGGTCTCGCCCTCGGATGTCGACAAGCGGCGCAGCCCCGGCTCGGCGTCGATCGTCGGCACGAGCTCGCGCGCACTGGAGGCGGCCAGTTGCACGTAGCGCACGCCGTAGCCGTCCAGGGCGCGGATCTCGTCGCCACCGCGACCGGACGCGATGTCGGCGACGATCGCATCGAAGCCGCTCCACACCTCGGCCGGCGGCTCAGTCTCGGCGTCACCGAGCACCAGTCCGGCACCGTTGATGAGGCTGTAGCGCACCGGACCGTCGGGCACCTGCTCAAGTACGAGCGTGCGCGGTGCCTGCGGCCCCTGCGCATCCGCAGCGACGAAGGCCGGAACCGATGACGCCGGCGCGCGCCGCAGCATCGAGGGCAGACCGGCGGCAACGAGGACCGCGCACACCGCGGGTACCAGGAGCGCGGCGACAACGACAAGCGCCGTGATCGGTTGGCCGATCGTGAAGCTCGTGCCGATGAGCCGGTCGCGCATGCCCTCGGCCGCCACGGCCGCGGCCGCAATGAGAGCCAGGCCCATGAGCAGGGTCGCCGGGCCGGGCCACGGACGCGTGAGACCGGCAGCACCCGGCGGCGTGACGAGGATGACCGACTGCGCCAGACCCATGAGCAACGCGAGTCCGGCGAGCGCGCCGAATGCGCCGGTGATGCGCAGCCGGTCGGCGCGCAGGAACGACAGCAGACCGGCCGCGAGGATGCCGATCGCCAGCCACCACGGGGTCATGCCCGGGCCGCCCGGGTGCAGCAGAAGCACCTGCCAGGGTCGAAGCGAGGCATCGGTGAGGCTGGGCGCGTTGACGCCCGGCTCCAGCAGGAGAACGACGGGATGCGCGAGCGCGTACCACGACCACGGCGCCAGCAGGATGAGCGGGACGAGCAGCCCAATGGCCAGTCGCCCGACGATCCGCCGCGCACCGGTGGTCCGTCGTGTCAGCAGGACGATCGAGGCGACGACTCCCCCGGCGAGCAGGACGACCCACACCGATGGCGTGCTGGCCAGCACGATCGCCACGAGCATGGCGGTGCCGGCCGCGCGACGAGTCGTGCCATTGCGACCGGCCACGCGCACCAGCGACCTCAGGGCGAACGGAATCGCAACCGCTGAGATCGCCAGGCCGATGCGACCAGAGGCCACCGCTCCGGTGATGGCCGGAAGCAGCGCGTAGGCGGCCGCGGCCCACACCCGGATCGCCTTGCTCGGCACCATCCCGCGCAGGCAGATGTAGGCGCTCCATCCGGCCAGCGGGATGGCCAGGAGCACGATGACGGTGACGGCCACGGGCGCCTTGCCCAGCAGCAGCGTCGACAGCAGTGCGACGACGACGAGGTAGGGCGCAGACGGCACCGTGGAGCCCGGACCCACGTTGTGCCAGGCCTGCCGATAGGACTCCCACACATCGGCGGCTCCCTCAGGGGCTGGCAGCAGAGCCCCGCCCTGGAGCACGCCGTCACCCAGCCACAGACCACGGGCGCCCAGGATCGCGATGACGACCAGACCCACGACGAGCAGCACACTGGGGCGCAGGATCGTGCGGCGCAGCAGGCCCGGTGAGGAGTCGTCGAGATAGTCGCTGTCGTCGGTGGCCGGCCCGGTCTCCAGTGCGCTGACGGCGACCGCGGGCGTGGATGAGCCGCTCGTCGTCACCACGCCGGTGACGACTTCCACGGCATGCCGCACCTGTTCGCCCAGGTGCACCTTGAGTGGCTGCACGACCGAGGCCGGTGCCGTTGACGTCGCTGCGACGAGTCGTCGTGAGGCCCGCAGCGATGCCGGATGTGTGGCGACGGCCCACACCGCGGACACTTCATCGCGCGCCGCGGCGACGTCCTTGCCCAGCAGGTAGACCAGCGAGCGCACCGCACTGCCCAGGAGCAGGCGCACGGCGAGCAGCGGCGCGATCCATCCGGCCGCGTGCGCGAGGAGCACGTGCGCGGACGCCTCGCGGTCGTCACGGTGCGGGCGACGCTCACCCACGCGTCGCCCGTGCGCGGCGGCCTCGCGATGGTGGATGACCGCATCGGTGGCCACGAGCACGCGCTCGCCCATGCGCTGCGCACGCCAGCACAGGTCGAGGTCGTCGCGGAAGAGCGGCAGGGCCGGGTCGAATCCGCCCAGGGCATCCCAGATGTCGCGACGCACGAGCATGCCCGCCGAGCTGACCGCGAGCACGTCGCGCACACCATCGTGCTGGCCCTGGTCGTGCTCGCGACGCTCCAGGCCGGTGACGCGGCGGCCCGAGCCGGACACGGTGACGCCCACCTCCAGCAGCAGGCGCCGGTCGTGCCACCCCAGCACCTTCGGGCCCAGGATCGCGGCCTCGGGGTGGTCGTCGGCGGTGTCGAGCAGGCGCGCAAGGCAGTCCGGGTCGGGGGCACTGTCGTCGTGCAGCAGCCACACCCACTCCACGTGGCCGCGGTGGATCGGCTCCAGCCCACGGGCGGCCAGGTGGGCCAGGCCCTCGCGCACGGCGGCTCCGAAGCCCGGGTTCTCGTCCAGGCGCACGGTGCGGTCGGCGCCCATCGAGGCCTGGAGCAGGTCGGCGCTGCCGTCCTGCGAGGCGGTGTCGACGCCGACGGCGACGTCGGCGGGACGTGACTGGTGGGCCAGCGTCGTGAGCACCGCGGGCAGCCAGGTGGCGCCGTCGTGGGAGACGACGACCGCGGTCACGACGTGGTCGCGCCGCGGGGCGCGGATGAGAGAGGGGTCGATCTCGCCGGTGAACCACTGGGCGTCGGGGTCGTCGCCCAGGAATCCGGGCTCGGAAGCCTGCGACGGTGCGTCCGGCTCGACCACGATCACGGGGATCTCGCCGGTGTCGTCCAGTGACGGCGGATCGACAGGGTCACCCAGGTCGGGCGTGAGGGATGCGTCGGGCGGCACTGGCGGCTCCGGCGACTGCAGATCGCGGTCCGTCACTGCTTCACCCTACGTGCACGGTCACCGGGCGGGGGGAAGCGCCGGCCCGGCCACCTAGACGGCGCGCTTCTTCAGGCGCCGACGCTCACGCTCGGACAGGCCGCCCCAAATACCAAAGCGCTCGTCCTGCTGCAGGGCGTACTCCAGGCACTCCACGCGCACCTCGCATGACAGGCACACGCGCTTGGCCTCTCGGGTGCTTCCACCCTTCTCGGGGAAGAAGGCCTCGGGGTCGGTCTGGGCGCACAGGGCACGCTCCTGCCACTCCAGCTGCTCAACCTCGCTCAGAGGTAGCAGAGCCATGTCTGCCATCGTTGTCCTCCTCAGCGGCGGGCGACCCCCGTCGCACG
Organism: uncultured Bifidobacteriaceae bacterium; assembly: GCA_964343995.1. Classification (GTDB taxonomy): domain Bacteria; phylum Actinomycetota; class Actinomycetes; order S36-B12; family S36-B12; genus JBAWXR01. Next base: position 6,281 of record CAYFLO010000012.1, on the reverse strand, counting down.
CCGAACGGCATTACACCGATGTAGTTCGGGACAGTCAAGTCAAAATCGGACATTCACCCCGGAAACCTTCAGTTCCGCCCAGATTTCCTCATGCCGGGGCCGGTGAGGGGGGCGGCCACGGGCACCGGGAGTCCCGCCGAGCGGCCCGCTGCAAGGATGGCCCGATGCGCATCACCACCCTGGCCGGAGGCATCGGCGGCGCCCGCTTCCTGCGCGGGCTCCTGGCCCTGACCGCTCCGGCCGGTGCCGCCTCCCCCGAGATCACCGTCATCGGCAACACCGGAGACGACCTGTGGATCCACGGCCTGCGCGTGTGCCCCGATCTCGACACGGTGATGTACACCCTCGGCGGCGGCATCAGTGCCGAACGCGGGTGGGGCCGCGAGGACGAGACCTTCACCGTGCGCGAGGAGCTCGCGGCCTACGGCGTGGAGCCGACCTGGTTCGGACTGGGGGATCGCGACATCGCCACCCACCTGGTGCGCACGCAGGCCCTCGAGGCCGGCTACGCGCTCAGCGAGGTGACGGCCGCCCTGTGCGAACGATGGAAGCCCGGCGTCACGCTGCTTCCGATGACCGACGATCGCGCCGAGACTCACGTGATCGTCGACGATCCTGCCGGCGGAAGCGATGACAACGGCGAGCCGCTTCGTGTGGCCCTGCACTTCCAGGAGTGGTGGGTGCGCTACCGCGCTTCGCTGCCCGCGCACGAGATCGTCCTCATCGGCGCGGAGGAGTCGCATCCGGCTCCGGGGGTGCTCGAGTCAATCGCCCAGGCCGACGTCATCGTGCTGCCGCCGAGCAACCCGGTCGTGTCGATCGGCACGATCCTGCAGGTGCCCGGCATCGCCGATGCCCTGCGTGCCACGTCCGCCCCCGTTGTCGGACTGTCGCCGATCGTCGGCGGCGCGCCGGTGCGCGGCATGGCCGATGCCTGTCTGACCGCCATCGGCGTGGAGACGTCCGCCGCCGCCGTCGCCGCGCTCTACGGCGCGCGCGGGAGCGGCGGGATCCTGGACGGCTGGCTCGTCGACACCTCCGATGCCGACGCGGTACCGGCGGTGGAGGCCCTGGGCATCGCCTGCCGCGCCGTGCCGCTGCTCATGACCGACCTCGACACCACCGCCCGCATGGCGCAGGACGCCCTGGACCTCGCCCGCGCGGTCACCCGGCCATGACCCTGCAGGCCGTCGGGCTTCCGGGACTGCCGCGCATCCAGCCCGGTGACGATCTCGCCGCGATGCTGCGCACGGCTGCGGCAACGGTCGCATGGCCGGACGGTTCCACGGGCCTGGCCGACGGAGACATCGTCGTCGTCACGAGCAAGATCGTGAGCAAGGCCGAGGGTCGCATCGTCACGGCCGAGTCGCGCGACACCGTCATCGACAGCGAGTCCGTGCGCACGGTGGCGACCAAGGTCACCCCGCGCGGAACCACGCGCATCGTCCAGACCCACCACGGCCTGGTCATGGCCGCGGCCGGCATCGACGCGAGCAACGCCGATGCCGGCACCCTCGTGCTGCTTCCGGTCGACCCCGACACGTCCGCGCGTGCGCTCGCAAGCGCTTTGCGCGCCGACGCACGCGTGGCCGTCGTGATCACCGACACGATGGGACGTCCCTGGCGACTGGGGCTCACCGACGTTGCCATCGGCTCCGCGGGCCTGCAGGTGCTCGACGACTTCACCGGCCGCGTCGACTCCTACGGCCGCACGCTGGAGATGACCGTGGTGGCGGTGGCCGATGAGGTGGCGTCCGCCGCCGACCTGGTCAAGGGCAAGACCGATGACTGCCCCGTGGCGATCGTGCGCGGCCTGGGCACCTATGTCACCGACGATCTCGGCTCAGCCGGATGCGCGGCGATGATCCGTCCTTTGGAGGACGACCTCTTCTGGCTGGGGACCGCCGAGGCGATCTCCGAAGGGCGTCGGTCCGCCACGGCGCATCGGCGCACCGTGCGGCACTTCACCGACGCGCCAGTGCCGGACCAGGTGGTGACAGACGCGATTGCGGCGGCCGCCACCGCCCCCGCACCGCACCACTCGCGACCCTGGCGCTTCGTTGTGCTGCGCGACGAGCCACTGCGCACGCGCCTGCTCGACGCCATGCGCGCCCGCTGGCGTGCCGATCTGGAGCGCGACGGCTTCGATGCCGAGGCAATTGGGCGGCGTCTGTCCCGCGGTGACCTGCTGCGCACCGCGCCGGTCGTCGTGCTGCCGCTCATCGACCTGGCGTCCGGCGCGCACGAGTACCCCGATGCCGATCGACGGGCCAGCGAGCGTGACATGTTCATGGTGTCCGGGGGTGCGGCCGTGGAGAACCTCATGATCAGTGTGGCCGCCGCAGGGCTGGGCTCGGCCTGGATCGGCTCGACGATGTTCTGCGCCGACGTCGTGCGCGAGGTGTGCGGGCTGGCGGAGTCGGTGCAGCCGCTGGGCGCCGTCGCCATCGGGTACCCGGCGCAGGCGCCCTCGCCGCGCGACGCGTCACACGCAGACGACCTGGTCATCCGCCCCTGAGGACCGTGCTGACGAGCGGTCGCTGCCGAGCAGCTCCGCTACGAGCGGTCGCTGCTGAAGCGCACGGCGGTGTCGGCCAGGGTCGCGCCCGGCCACACCCGCGCACCGGTCAGCAGCTCGTTGTCGCGGCCGATCACCGCACCGTCGCCGATGACGGCGCCGGTGAGCACCGTGCCCGCGCCGATGACGGCGCCGGCGCCCACGATGCTGTCGCGCACGCGCGCACCCTCGGCGATCTCCGCGTCGGCGAACACCACCGAGCCGTCCACCAGGGCCTGCGGGCCGACGACCGCGCCCGCGCCGATGACACTTCCGCCGGAAACGACCGCGCTGGGGTCGACCTGAGCGCCATCGAGCACGAGCGACGCCCCCGTGCGCATAACCGCCGGGCTCGGCGCTGTGCCGAGAACGAGGTCGCAGGAGCCGCGTACGAAGGCCAGTGGCGTGCCGAGATCGAGCCAGTAGCCGTCGTCGACGACACCGCGCACGTGCGCACCGGACGACAGCAGACCGGGGAACGTCTCGCGCTCCACCGACACTGGGCGTCCGGCCGGGATCGAGTCGATGACCGAGCGACGGAACACGTAGCAGCCCGCGTTGATGAGGTCGGTGACGATCTCCTCGGGCGTCGACGGCTTCTCCAGGAAGGCCGTCACCCGACCGTCGGCGTCCAGCGGCACCAGGCCGTAGGCACGCGGGTCGTCGACGCGGGTGAGGTAGAGCGTGACGTCGGCGTCGGCCTGCACGTGCCGTTGCACCAGGCCGTCGATGTCGAGGCCAGTGAGGATGTCGCCGTTGAAGATGAGGACCGGGTCGTCCGGTCCGCTGGTGAGGTGCGGCAGCGCGTGGCGGATCGCACCGCCGGTGCCCAGCGGCTCGTCCTCCGTGGCGATGACGACCTCGATCCCCAGATCGGCATCGTCCATGAACGCGCGGAAGGTGTCGGCGCGGTACGACGTGGCCAGCACGATGCGGGTGACGCCGGCATCGCGGGCCCGCGTGATCTGGTGCACCGTGAACGGCACGCCGGCCACGGGCAGCATCGGCTTGGGCGTGTTGTTGGTGAGGGGACGAAGGCGCGTGCCCTGGCCGCCGACGAGGAGCACTGCTTCAGTCACGCCGCCAGCCTGCCACAGCGGGATGCAGCCCTCGGGAGTGCCCGCGGGCGCGCCTAGGGTGGCGGATGTGAGCATCGCCACGGCCCTGGGCGCCCGCGTGCGCGCCTCCGGCGCGAACCCGCTGGTCACCCATGTCGGCAGCGACGGACGCACCGAGCTGTCGGCCACGAGCGTGGCCAATGCCGCCGCCAAGATCGCCAACGCACTGCTGGACGAGTGTGACTGCGCGCCCGGCGATGTCATCGTCGTCGCGCTCCCCCCGCACTGGCAGCGCACCTGCTGGCTGGCGGGAGCCTGGCTCGCGGGGGTCGCCGTCGCCGTCGTCGACGATCCGACGAAGGC
>CAYFLO010000012.1:0-2293 GCA_964343995.1 uncultured Bifidobacteriaceae bacterium | reverse complement strand
AACCGCAAGTTCCCCCCGTCACCTTCGTTCGTCACCACGGCTCACGTGCACGACGGTTCGCTACACGACGAAGGCCGCCGCGACCGCAGCGGATGTCGGCGCCGTGCTTGTCGTCGTCGGCAGCCCCGATGCCGCACAGATCGCCAGCGCTCCCTGCCCCGTCGCCGCCGTCTCGATGCACCCCCTCGGACTGCCCCAGCCGGTGCCGGACGGGGCGGTCGATGCGTCTGCGCTCGTGCGGGTTCAGCCCGATGCGTTCCTCGGCGTGCCAGTCGACGGATCGGCACCGGCATTCGTTGACGCCACAGGTGCGGTGCACACGCAGGATGACCTGCTCGCCATGGCAGCGCAACGCGCCGCGGACTGGGGCCTGGTCGAGGGCGGGCGCCTGCGCGTGGATCCGTCGCTGCGCGGCGACGATGCCTGGCTCGCCGTGCTCGCGGTGCCGCTGGCCGCGCGTGCCGCCGTCGTCATCGCCGTCGAGGCCGACGGGGTCGCCGAACGCGTCACCGCCTCAGTGCCCGGCTAGCGCGACGCGAGCATCAGCCCACCGTGATCTGCGCGCTCACGCCGACAACGACACCCTTCTTCACTACGAGCACGCGGTAGGCGCCAGGCGGATTCGCACGCGCGACGACGCGGAAGCGGTAGTGGCCCTTGGCGTTGGTCGTCGCCTTCTCCACCGTGCGCCAGGTGCCCTTGACCAGGCGTTGACGCCACACCGCCAGGCCGGCCTTGGCCGGACGTACGACGCCGGCCACGCGGTAGTGCGACGTGCCGGCCGCAACCGTGGTGGGGGTGAGCAGCGAGACCGTGCGCTGGCGCACGTTGAGTGTCGAGGTCGGAGCCGGCGTCTCCGGGGCGGCCGGGGCAGCCGGCGGCGCAGCGGCGTCGGTGGGCGCCGGTGCAGGTGCCGGGGTTCCCGGGGCCGCGGGCGCAGCTGCGGGATCAACGGTCGGCAGCGGCACGCCCGGATTGCCGTCGATCGCAGTGATGTACGTCGAGCGCAGCCCGAGCGCGGACTGCAGCGCCCCGCCACTTCGGGTCGATGTCGTTCCGTCCGGCGCCGTCGCGACGATCGCCTTCGGCGCGCCTGAGGCGTAGCGCTCCGTGACGTTCACGTGGGCGACCGCCGGCAGGCCGAACGCGGAGGCCATGAGCGCCTGCGGCACGTTCACGCTCCACGCGCGCACGGAGTTCTCCGGCTGGTTCATGTACGGGTCGGGGACGCTCTGCGCGTAGGGCAGGTCACTGCCCCACACCTCCTTCGATGAGCGGGTGAACCCCGCACTCGACGCGCTGTAGAACGCGGTGATGGGTGCGCCGTTGTACAGGATCGCCAGGCCCGCATTGTCCGATGCGATCGTGCCGTTCACGGCGGCCACCCACTGGTCGCCCTTGGCCGCCGACATCTTGGCGAAGCCGGTGAAGGTCTGGTCGGAGTACGGCCCGCCGCCGTCGTCGACATGACAGGCGCAGGCCTGGCGCACCCCGCGCGAGACCTTGCTCAGGGCGTACGTGCGCGCGGCGAGCACCTGCGCCTGCATGGCCGCCATCGGCCAGGCACTGGACACCTCGGAGATCCCGTAGAGGTACTCGTCGTGGATGCGCAGCGAGTTCACCGCGTTCAGGCGCGTGCCCGACGATGTCGACGTCGGCAGCACCTCCAGGTACCCGTAGCGGTAGCGGTGGCCGGTCGACGTCAGCGATCCGTTCTGGCCGACGACGTTGAGCAGAGTGGGTCCGCCCGGTGCGGTACCCGGCGTGCGCGTGCCGGCCCAGCGGACGGTGACCGACGGCGATGTGCCCAGATCGACCGGACCACCGGGCATCACTCGGGTGACCTGGATCGCCGCACCGTTGGGCACCATCCGGAACTCGTCCGCGGGCGAGCCGACGGTGACCGCGCCGTTGACGGTGACCTCAATCGCGCCACCGGTGGGATCCAGAGCCTCGCTGCGCAGCTTCACGCCCGGCACCTGGTGCAGGAGCGAGACACGGATGTCCATGTCGTCCTGCACCGGCGCGACGGTCGTGCCGGAGTAGTAGTGCGTGACGATGCCGGCCGCGTCGAACCCCGCCTTGGCCATGCCGTAGGCGCCCCACTGCGACATCCCCACGCCATGGCCGAAGCCGGCGCCGGTGAGGGTGAACTGGCCCTGCGGGTCATCGGCACGAGCCGGGGCCGCGACCGCGATCCCCACGACGGACATCCCCAGGACCGCCGCCAGGGCACCGGCCAGCGCGCGCCCGCCCGCCCACGGGCGTGGGTGGCGGGTGGGACGGTCAGGGC
>CAYFLO010000011.1:7126-16206 GCA_964343995.1 uncultured Bifidobacteriaceae bacterium | reverse complement strand
GCGATCATCGTCGCGTCCGAGGCGAAGGCCGGCATCACCGTGAAGCCGAACCCGATCGAGCCGGGCAAGTACTACAGCACCGTGTTCGACCCGGAGAAGGCTCACGAGCTGATCAACGCGGGCTGGGCACCTGACTGGCCGAACGCCTCGACGATCATCCCCGAGCTGTTCACCCCGTCGGGCGGCTTCAACCTGTCGCAGTACGACAACAAGGAGTTCAACGCGGCCTCCGATGCGGCCAAGATCGAGCCTGACCGCAACAAGCAGGCCACGATGTGGCAGGACCTGAACAAGAAGGCGATGCAGGACGTGGTCGCCATTCCGACGCGGTTCGGCCTGACGCAGCGCATGGCCGGCCCGAAGATCGGGACGGATTCGGTGTACCTCTGGCCCGCTTACGGCTCCTGGCCGTACGCGCAGATGTACGTCACGAAGTAGCGCACCAGCGTCTGGGGGCGGGCTCCGGCCCGCCCCCAGACGTGTCCGTCCCCGCACCTCAGCCAGGAGAAAGGAGTCGTCATGGGTGCCTACGTGGTTCGCCGCGTCCTCATCATGCTGCTCCTGCTTCTGCTGCTGACCTTCGTCACCTTCGCGCTGTTCAACCTGCTTCCGGGTGATCCCGCACGCCTGGTCTGTGGCAAGGGCTGCACGCCGGACATCATCCTGACCATCCGGCACAAGCTCGAGCTCGATCTGCCGGTGTGGGAGCAGTACTGGCACTACCTATCCGGCCTGTTCGTCGGTCGCACGTTCGCCCCAGACTCACCTGATCCGATCGTGTGCGCCGCCCCGTGCCTGGGCTACTCGTACAAGCGCCACGAGGACGTGCTCGTGCTCATCAAGGAGGCCCTGCCGGTCACCATGTGGCTGGCCCTGGGTGCCTTCGTCCTCTGGCTGGTCGCCGGCATCTCCCTGGGCATCTACGCGGCCCTGCGCCGCGGACGCTGGCAGGACCGGGCCGTGAGCGGTATCGCGCTCATCGGCTACTCGCTGCCGTCGTTCTTCCTGGGCCTCGTCGCCATCTTGTTCATCATCCTGAAGTGGCAGCTGCTGCCGTTCCCGTCCTACGTCTCTCCGTTCGAGAACCCGGTGCAGTTCCTGCAGACGATGATCCTGCCGTGGATCGTCCTGGCGATCCTGTACGCCGCCTTCTACATGCGCCTCACCCGCAATCAGATGCTGGAGGTGCTGGGCGAGGACTACATCCGCACCGCGCGTGCCAAGGGCCTGCCCGAGCGCGTCGTCATCCGCAAACACGCGCTGCGCGCCGGCCTCACCCCGATCGTCACCGCCGCGGGCCTGGACCTCGCCGGCCTGCTGGGCGGCGCGATCATCACCGAAAGCATCTTCAGCCTGCCGGGCATCGGTTCCCTCGCGGTGGGCTCGGTGGTCGACTCCGATCTCCCCGTCATCGTCGCGATCACGCTGCTGTCGGCGGCCTTCATCATCGTGGCCAACCTCATCGTCGACATCCTGTACGCGTTCATCGACCCCCGGGTGAGGCTGTCATGAGTACGTCGGCCCCCCTACTTTCGGTCACCGACCTCTCCGTGGCCTTCCCCACGGAGGACGGCCTGGTGCAGGCCGTCGACGGCGTCACACTGTCGCTGGAGCGCGGTCGCACGCTGGCGATTGTGGGGGAGTCCGGCTCGGGCAAGAGCGTCACCTCGCAGGCGATCATGGGGCTCATTGACACGAGCACTGCGAAGGTGACCGGAAGCATCCTGCTCGACGGAACAGACATCGTGGGTGCGAACGACCGCACTCTTCGCTCGCTTCGCGGCAGCCGGATGGCGATGATCTTCCAGGATCCGCTGTCGAGCCTGCATCCGTTCTATCGCATCGGCGCGCAGCTGGTGGAGGCCGTGCGTGTCCACCGGGACGTGTCAAATGACCAGGCCCGCAAGCAGGCGGTCGACATGCTCGGGCGGGTCGGCATCCCCGCACCGGAGCGTCGCATGGACGACTACCCGCATCAGCTCTCCGGTGGCATGCGCCAGCGCGTGATGATCGCGATGGCTCTCATCAACGATCCTGAGCTCCTCATCGCCGACGAGCCGACCACCGCGCTGGACGTCACGGTCCAGGCCCAGATCATGGAGCTCATCGCCGGGCTTCAGGCCGAGCTCGGCACCGCCGTTCTCCTCATCACCCACGACCTCGGAGTGGTGGCCGAGGTCGCCGACTCTGTTGCGGTGATGTACGGCGGACGCATTGTCGAGAAGGGCAGCCTGGACCAGATCTTCTCCTCCCCGCAGATGCCGTACACGCTGGGACTGCTCGCGTCGGTGCCGCGCCTGAACCAGCCGGTCACCGCTCGCATCGACCCGATCCCCGGCAACCCGCCCTCGCCCATTGCGCTCCCCGCCGGATGCGTGTTCCAGCCCCGGTGCACCTACGACGATCGCGTCCCGGGCCATGCCTGTGAGTCGACGCGACCGGCCCTGGAACTCACCTCGCAGGACGGCCACGAGGTCCGCTGCCTGCTCACGGAATCTCAGCGCACTGAGATTGCCGCAGGTGTGCTCGCCCGGCTGTCGGGGGTGACGTCGTGAGCGACGACGTCGTCCTGCGGGTCACCGACCTGCGCAAGTCCTTCACTGTGCGCTCGCGCGGTCTGCTGCGTCGCCCGATCGGTGAGGTCAAGGCCGTCGACGGCCTGTCGTTCGAGGTCGGCGCGCAGCGCACCCTGGGACTGGTCGGCGAGAGCGGCTGTGGCAAGTCGACGGCCGGCCGCACGCTCCTGCGCCTCCTGGATCCCACGAGCGGCACGATCGAGCTCGACGGTCGCGACATCACGCACCTGTCGCGGCGCGAACTCCTGCCCGTCCGCCGCACGGCGCAGATGATTTTCCAGGACCCGTACAGCTCGCTCAATCCTCGGCACACCGTGGGCACCATCATCGGTGCCCCCTTCACGATCCAGGGCGTCACGCCCCCCGGGGGAGTGCGGACAGCCGTCGAGGAGCTCATGGCGCGCGTGGGCCTGAACCCCGAGCATTTCAACCGCTACCCCGCGGAGTTCAGTGGCGGCCAGCGCCAGCGCATCGGCATCGCGCGCGCCATCGCCCTGCGCCCCCGCCTCATCGTGTGCGACGAGCCGGTGTCGGCGCTCGACGTCTCGATTCAGGCGCAGGTCGTCAATCTGCTGAAGGACCTGCAGGACGAGTACGGCATTGCCTACGTCTTCATCGCCCACGACCTGTCGGTCGTGCGGCAGATCTCGCACCGGGTCGCGGTGATGTACCTGGGGCACCTGGTCGAGATCGCCGACCGCGACGACCTCTTCGCGCGGCCCCAGCACCCCTACACGCACGCACTGCTGTCGGCGGTGCCGATCCCCGACCCGCATGCCGAGGCTGGCCGGGAACGGATCCTGCTGCGCGGAGACCTGCCCAGCCCGATGTCCCCGCCATCGGGCTGCGTGTTCCACACCCGCTGCTTCGTCGCCCAGGACCGCTGCCGCACCGAGGTGCCGGCCCTGCGCGAGGTCGGCAATGGCCACGTCGTGGCCTGCCACTTCCCGATCGACGGCATTGTCCCGGGGAGCACGAGTGGCCACACCGTGGTGGGGCCGGACTCCGGGCTCACGCCTCAGCCGGCCCCCGTCGTGGGCGTCCCCAGCGAGCTCATCGCCGATCTCGGTGAGACGTCGATGGACCAGCTCAATCCGCTGGACTTCACCAAGCCCACGGGCGAGGACGAGCCCTCGAACTGACGGTGTGTCACGCTCTCAGCTGCGCGCGAGTGCGAAGACGGAACGGCCCGTCGGGCTGGTGCTGAGCGCTTCCCAGCCATCGGGCAGTTCGACGTCTGAGGGGACGTCGCACAGAATCGTCCCCGGAAGGACGGATACGCGTACCGAGGCGGGCGCCGCTCTCATCGCAAGGCGCTGGAGAGCACCGATGGCATGCTCGCCCACGCGGGCATCGCGGTCGTGGTCGAAGCACTCCACGGTGATGGGCACATCGGCACCGGAGGCTGCCTCGATGACGAGTTCGAGGTCTGCGCGCAGGTGAGGCGACGGGAGGCTGGCCACGTCCAGGAGGCACCGGAGTCGTGCTCCCTGGACACGTGCCCGGTGCTGCGCGGTGGCCTCCTGCGGGTCCACTTCGCCATGAGCAACGCCTTCCAGCAGGGTCCATGTCGCGTCGTTGACGGTGTCCCAGCGCACCAGAGCGGCCTCCTCTGCCGCAAGCGCGCCCTGACTGGTCACGACCGCCTGCCACCGTGACATCTCGGCTCGTCGGCGCCTGTCGACCGCTGCCACGACAGCGCTGGTGAGTGAGACGACGCCGATCAGCCAGATCGCGTTCTCAACGGCAGCGTCAAGACCGTCGGTGCGACAGTCACTCGGCGCTGAGAGTGCCACGGCCACCGAGGCCGCCACGACGATGCCGGTGGCCAGAGCGCGCAGGGACAAGCGCGGGATCGCCAGCAGAGCCAGCATGACGCTTCCGGCGACGCTGTAGATGATCCAGTGCATGCTCACAGCCGTCATGCATCCCTGCTGGAGTGCGTAGGCCAGGGCCATGGTGATGAGGGCCAGGGCGATCAACGCGGTGGCGGTCGGCAGGCGTGGCACTCGGTTCCAGCCCAGAGCCAGCGCGAGGAGTGCGATGACCATGGCCGCAAAACTGGCCGTGATGATGCCGCCGTAGAGAAAGTCGGCGGCGGCGAAGGGGACGGCGACGAGCCCCAGGGCGGCCGTCGGGGCGAAGGCGAGCCGCACCAGTGGCGAGCCGAGGAGTATGTCCAGACTCGGCATCGGGCGCAGGTGCGCGATGTCTCGGTGCAGGGGAAGGGTGAGGGTCACCTGGGTTCCTCCTGACGCGCCCGACGTCAAGGACACCGTGCCCCCCACGGACGCGATGGAGTCGCCGGCTGCCTCGCGAAGTCCGAAACGCGGTTGCGCCTGTGCGAGCCCGCGACCGCGATCGCTCACCGTCGCGGTGATGACGGACTCGGTTGCGGTCACCTCGACCCGTGCGGATGACTGGCCTGAGTGACGCTCCACATTGCGCAGGAGTTCCACCAGGGCGTCGCGCAGGATGTGGGCTGTTCGCAGATCGTCGACGTCCACCGACGCGACATGGGCCACGGTGATGTCCAGGGCAGGAACGCGTCGGATCGCCTCGGCGACGATGCCGGGCACGTCGCGCCGTTCGAAGACATCCCGGCGCGAGACCCCATCGAGATCGGCCCGGCACTGGGCGCGGATGGCCGGCGAATCCGAGGTGGGATGACTGAGCACGGCGAGGGTGTTGAGCAGGGTCTCGTGAAGGCGTCGGTCGACCGAGCGGCGGGCCCGATCGACCTGCTCGCCGAGAACCACCTGCGCCTCGGCATCGCGAAGTGCCGATGCCGCTGCATCGGCCCGCGCAGCCTCCCGCTGCCAGACGCAGAAGATGACGAGAAAGGACAGGGACAGGGTGAAGGTGGACAGTGGGGTCACCCAGTGAGACAGCAGAGTGGTGGAGATGAGCAGGGTGTGCGGATCGGCTGCCACGGCCCCCACATAGGCGGCGGCGGAACCTGCCGCCATCGTCAGCAGGGCCCAGGGTGTCGGAAGAGAACACACGGCCACGAGGCTCGCGGCGAAGGCCAGTGACGCGATCGGTGGCCAGTGGAAGCCGGCTGGCGGCGTGATGGCGAGGACCAGACCGACCAGGACGAGTGCGGCGACGGTGGACGCGACTCCGCGGGCCACTCCCTGCAGGAGCAGGAAGGACAGGGCGGCGACGACCAAAGGTCCCAGCACGATCCCGACATCGGACGGGCGGACCAACGACCACTGGAGCACCAGCGAGATCGCCATGGCGAGGTAGAGGACGCCCGATGCCAGGAGGAGTCCGCTCAGGCGCAGTCTGTCCACGAGGTGGGAGAACGTGGTCGTGCCGATGGAGGGGGAACCCGTCGTCATGGCTGCCGGTACTGCGCGAGGGCGTCGACCATCACCGTGCGAACAGTGGCAGGCGATTCGCCGACAGACATGGCGATGGCATCCGGACTCATGCCGGCTGCCCAGAGCATCAAGACCCGACTTTCTGTGTCAGTGAGGCGGACACCGGCGATGACCGGCATGGCGAGTTTGCCAGCGAGGTCGGCAGTGCCATGCACCGTGCCGCTTCCGAGTGCGTTCAGTGCGTTGAGGAGGCCGCTGGCACCCACCGGCTTGGGGAGGTAGGCGAAGGCTCCCGCGGCGATCCCGCGCTGCACTTGCGCGGGGTCTCCCGCGGCACTTATGAGGATGACCGACACTCCGCCGTCGCGGAAGGCGCGCACACCGGAAAGCCAATCCGAATCCTCACCAAGGTCGAGGTCGACGAGTGCCACATCGCGGCGCGGATCCCCAGCAACGGATCGACAGACGTCGAGTGCGGCCTCCAGGGAGCCTCCGCAGTACACCACCTCCCACGGGGGCCCCAGCGCGATGAGTCGCTCGCGCAGCAGGTCGCATGCCATCGGATGATCGTCGACGATCCATACCCGATGGGTGGTGGTCACAGCAGTCCCTCGTCCTGTGCCGCTTTGTACAACTCCACCTTGGTCGGGACCGGACGCCCTGCGGCCGCGTACTTGGCACGCACTCGTTTGATGTACTCCTTGGCGGTTCCCGGTGACACCTCCATGCGCCGGGCGACAGCATCGAGTTTCATGCCCGAGGAGTACAGCAGGAGCGCACGCTGCTCCTGCGGGGACAGGGCCACCGGGGCCTCCGACGTCGCCAGCATCGCGGCGAGATCCGTGGACAGGTAGGTGCGCCCCTGCAGAACCGCCGTGATCGCCTGGGTGAACTCGTGGGCGGGACTCTGCTTGGAGACGTAGGCCTGGACTCCTCGCCCGAGGGCCACCTGGACCGCTCGCGGTGTGGCCGTTGCGCTCACGATGACGACGGGTGCCTGGAGGTCGGCCAGGGCGGAGAGGTTCTCAGTGAAGGCGCTTCCGTCGCCGAGGTCGAGATCGAGGATGACGCAGGCGATCTGCATGCCGGCGGCCGCGGCGAGGGCCTCAGCCGTCGAGGGGCCGGAGTAGGTAATCTCGATGTCTCCTGAAGAGGAGACAAGTCGTGCCTCAAGGGTCTCCCGCATCATGGGGTGGTCTTCCAGGATGACGATTCGTGCGGGACCAGCGGTCATATCCTCCTCCAGGTGGTCGCCATCGTAGTTGGGAGATGAGCGGTGCCCCTCTCGCAGCGCCCCGAATTCGCCAGTCTGCGCGGTACGCGCACCTGGGTGATCCTGGCGATGACGACCCTGTCGTGGCTGCTCACGTCGGTGTTGACGGCCAGCCGCTGGAGTCAGTTGTCGGGTGCCGAGCACCTGTGCCTCATCGCCTCGGGTGCGTTGATCATCTCGGCCATCGTCCTCGTTCGCTTCCGCTGGGCGCTGTGGCTGCCCATGGTCGCCATGCTGGTGCTGGGTGCGACGGCCCTTGTTCCTGCGGGGACATTCGTGTGGACCTATCCGCAGACCTACCTCGGATACGTCGGCTTCATCCTGAGCATGCTTCTGCCCCGGCGTGCGGGGTTGGTGACGAGCATTCTCATTCCCATCGGGGTCTGGGTCATCTGGATCGTCCATCCGCAGAACATCGTTCCCGAGGCATTCACCGTGGGGAATGGATTCGTGCTCGTCGTGCGCATGCTGGGAGCACAGCTGCTCCTGTGGTGGACCTGGTGGTGGCTCAATGACCTGGCGATACGGGTGGATGACCAGTGGCGTGACATGCAGCAAGCCCTGCTCGCCGATGTGGTCCTCCAGGAGCGCAGTCAGGCATGGAGAACGGCAGCTCAGCGCATCCACGCCACCTCGCTGAACTCCATCAGTGCACTGCTGGCCTCCCGCGCGTTCGATCCGAGCCTCCTGCGTGGACTTGCGCAGGAGGCTCGGGAGGCAATTGAGGTGCCGGCAACGGACTCGGTGATCGTGCGTCGTACGGCACCGGTCCTGCCCGTGAACGCTGCCATCGTTCTCATCACGGCGGCCCTCGGCGGTGCCCTCGTGGGGGGATCGTTCTACGCGGTGTTCGTACCCATGCCGCACCTGTGGGGCCAAGGCGTCCTCATCGCGCTCACCTTCGTGGGCTGTGCCACGGCCATGGTGGTGGTGGTGCGCAAGCGCCGCATCCGAGCCCTGTACGCCACGGGCCTCGCTGCGATTCCCGCCCTGGTGCCCTGGGTCATGGCCTCGCAGAGTTTTGACTGTGGCGATATCGGGGCCGTGTCCGCGGCCGCGTCGATCGCAGGATTCGCCGTCGTGTGCATCACCTTGTGGTCGAGCCCGGTGCCCTTCATCGTCGACGTCGCGCTGTGGACGGTGGGCGCCATCCTGGTCACGCGCGCCGCCCCGGCGGAGTGCGCCCTCGCGCCGGCGGTGATCGTCCTGAACGTGGCGACCTTCCTCCCCCTGATCGCGGTCGTGCTCATCGTGGGGACCCGTACGCATCGGCGCTCACTGGGGCGCATCGCTGATGCGGACGTGAGTGCCGAAGTCTCCCATGCTCGAGCACATGCGAGAGCGGAGATCGACCGCGAGATGGGGGCGTCGGTCGCGGAGGCTGCGGACGTCTTCGATGCCCTTGCCGATGCGCAGACCGTCGATCGCATCGACGAGGTCACGCTGAGGTGCTTGGCGGCTCGCATGCGTGCCGCCGTCCAGGTGGACCTCGCCCGTGCCGTCGGATTCGACCGTGGCGCCTACGACCTGGTCACCGCGCTTGCCCGCGACCAGGTGGTGGTCGACGTGGGTGTCCTCAGTGCATCCGATGATCCTCGGCCGCTTCCTGCCCAGGTGGCTCAGGCCCTGGCCCGCATTGCTCGTGCGGCCCGCGGCAACCCGGTACGACTCCAGTGCCTGAGTGCGCCGGGCATGGACTTCCTGTCGATGACGGTGCCAGCCGCGGCCGTGCATGCTGTCGGACTCGCGGCGGGCGATGAGCGCGAGATCGCCGATTGCCTGGTGGGAGTGCAGGAGGCGGAGGGTGGGGAGACCCCGACCGTCGTGGTGACCGTCGAGCGCGTTCCCATGGCTGCGGAGTCCTCGGTCAGGTGATCCGCGGGTCCGGCAGGACGGTCACGG
>CAYFLO010000011.1:0-7116 GCA_964343995.1 uncultured Bifidobacteriaceae bacterium | reverse complement strand
ATGCAGGTGCCGGGCGAAGAACTGGGCCTCCAGCCGAAGCAGGTTCTCGGCCACGTCGACCTGTGGCGTCATGTGTGTCACGCCCGCGAGCGGCAGGAACTCGTGCGGACGCCCCGCGGCCAGGAGTGCCCCTGACAGCTGGAGCGTGTGGGCGGCCAGGACGTTGTCGTCGGCCAGGCCGTGGATGAGCATGAGCGGACGGGTCAGGTGCGAT
The DNA here is from genome assembly GCA_964343995.1 of uncultured Bifidobacteriaceae bacterium. GTDB lineage: Bacteria > Actinomycetota > Actinomycetes > S36-B12 > S36-B12 > JBAWXR01. Next base: position 6,902 of record CAYFLO010000011.1, on the reverse strand, counting down.
GCCCGCGGCAGCAGTGAGGTGCGCGCGTAGGCCTCTGGACTGCTCGCGGGTGTTCCGAGGTACCGCTCCGTGTACGCCGTGTCATACAGGGCCCAGTCGGTCACCGGAGCGCCGGCGACGGCGGCGTGGAACACGTCGGGGCGGTCGAGCACGGCCAGGGCCGCGAGGTAGCCGCCGAACGACCAGCCGGTGATGCCCACGCGGCCCAGGTCGAGGTCGGGGTGCGAGGCAGCGATGGCGCGCAGCCCCGCCACCTGGTCGTCGAGGACGCGGGTGGCCAGGTCGCCGGCGACGGCGAACTCCACTGCGGGACCGCGACCGGGGGTTCCGGCGCCGTCGATCACGACGACTGCGAAACCTTGATCGGCAAGCCACTGATCGCCCGTGAACCCTCCGGCGCCGTGGCGCACGCGTGCGTGGTGCGGGCCGCCATAGGGCGACATGACGACAGGGAGTGACGTGCCGGGTCGGTGGTCGTGCGGCAGCAGGAGGACCGCCGGCAGCCCACGCTCGCCGACGAGGACCGGGTCGAGGACGGGTCTGACCGCGGGTGTCTCCGCGCAGGTCTGAATGGTGGCGGTGAACGCGTGGGTACGGGCCTCGTACGTGGGCGCACAGGTGGTATCGCTCGTGCGCACGACGACCATGCCGCCGGCGTCGACGACGGCGGCGTCACAGGTCGGTCCGTCGGTGATCGCGACGCACGTGTCATCAGCACTGAGCTCGTAGATGTGCTCCTCGCGCGGATCGGGCTGCGCCGCGATGAGGATGCGCTCGTCGTCGACGTCCAGGAGTGACGTGACCTGCAGGCCCGCGGGCGAGAGGCGCGCGTCGTCGGCGACGAGGGCGAAGGCGTCGTCGAGGGCCACGATCTCCAGCAGGCGCCCGTCGCGGGTGCGGCAGGGCACGCCAGCCGCCATGGAGACCCAGGGGGTCGTGACGCGCTCGCGCGCGGGTGCCAGGCACGGCGTGCGCCCGGCGGCGAGGTCGGCCGGCGACGCATCGACCAGATCGACAATGAGCTGACGAGTCTGGTCGCGCGACAGCACGCTGATCACGGCGGCGACCCCCGACTGCTGGTGCGCATCGCACACCTCGACTGTGGCCAGATACGGATACGCGTCGCGATCCCAGGTGAGCTCGTGGCGCGTGCCGTCGAGTGTGACGAGAAAGAGACGCGCGACCGGATTGGCGGTGCCGGCCGAGGGGTACCGGTGCGGTCGGGGTTCGGTATCCGGGTGCGCCGGGTCGCTGATCCAGCGCACGTCGACACCGGACTCATCGACGTGCTCCACCAGGAGCGCATGCGATGCGGCCAGCCACCAGGCACCGCGCGCGCGGTCGAGTTCCTCCGCGGCGACGAAGTCCGCCAGACCCCACGACTCGTCGTCACCCTCGCGGGCGCACAGCACCGAAGCAGGACCTCCGGCAGAATCCAGGAGCACCAGCGAGCCGTCGCAGACGGCGGTGGCCCAGCGACCGTCCGGGGAGAGCCTGGGGTCGACGACGGGACCGGGATGATCGAGCACGGTCGGAATCGCCTCGCGATCGACGAGGCTGACGACATACGGCGCCCCGTCGAGTGCGAAGACCGCGCGGGTGAGGTCGGTGTCGGCGGAGTACGCCGTGATGCCTGATGTGGTCTCGCGCATCCGCTCGCGTCGGGCCCGCTCGGCATCGGGCAGTCCCTGGCCACCGGCCAGCGCGCGGGCGTCGGCCACCACGCGCTCACCCGACGCCGTGAGTTCACGCAGGCTGCCCACCGGGTCGCGTCCGGAGTCGCTGCGGATGAAGGTCACCCGCATGCCGTCCGGGCTCACCCGGAAGGCGCGCGGCAGTCCCAGCCGGAAGCGGTGGGTGAGCGCCTGCTGCCGCGGGAACTCCTCGACGCCGGAGACCTGTGCCATGCCCCTGATCGTGCCGCACCGCCAGCCAGCCGGCGCGCCAACCCCGCACTAGCCTTGCCGCGTGGACCGACGACTCCTGCTCGTGCACGCCCATCCCGACGACGAGTGCATCGCCACCGGCGCCACGATGGCGATGTACGCCGCGCAGGGCGTGCAGGTCACCCTCGTCACCTGCACTCGCGGTGAGGAGGGCGAGGTCATCGTCGACGACCTGGGTCACCTGGCGGCCCAGCACACCGACACTCTGGGCGAGCACCGCGAGGGCGAACTCGCCGCGGCGATGGCCGCTCTCGGCGTCACCGACCACCGGTTCCTGGGCGGCGCCGGACGCTTCCGCGACTCCGGCATGGTCGGCACCCCGGCCAACGAGCGCGACGATGCCTTCTGGCGCGCGGACCTGCTCGTCGCCGCCACCGAGCTCGTCGCCGTCATCCGCGAAGTTCGCCCGCAGGTCGTCATCACCTATGACGACTTCGGCGGCTACGGGCATCCGGACCACATCCAGGCCCACCGCGTCACTCACTACGCGATCGAGCTCGCCGAGAGTGCGACGTTCCGACCCGACCTCGGGCCGGCCTGGCGGGTGCAGAAGGTCTACTGGACGGCCTTCCCGCGCAGCGTCATGCGGGCCGGAATCGAGGCGATGAAGGCGATGGGCGACGACAGTGAGTTCGCCTCGATGGACCCCGACGACCTGCCGTTCGCGTGCGACGATGCCTTGGTGACGACCGCCATTGACGGATCGGCTTATCTCGCGCAGAAGATGGCGGCCCTGCGCGCCCATGCCACTCAGGTCAACGTCGACGGGGGCTTCTTCGCCCTCGCCGACAACGTCGGCGCGCAGGCGTTCGGCACCGAGTACTACCGGCTCGCGCGCGGACCGGTGCCCTCAGGCGGCACTGCAGAAGCCGATCTCTTCACCGGGGTCACCGCGTGACAAGTTCCCCTGACGATGTGATCAACGACGTCGTCACGGACAAGCAGCTGCGCAACCCGTGGCAGTGGGGCCGACTGGTGCTCCTCCTTCTCGTTGGCGTCGCCATCGGGGTGCTGGGGGCATTCGTCCAGGACAGCTCGTTCACGCTGCCCACGCGTTTCGCCGACGTCACGGTGCCGTGGGGGATCGTCCTGGTCCTGGCGGCCTACCTGTCGATGGTGCGGGCGGGGGCCTGGTCGACCCGCACCCGGATCGGGGCGGGCGCCGTCGTCGTGGGATGGATCATCGCCACGTTCTCCCTGGTCTTCCCCTCGAGCACCGGCGACATGCTGGTCACCGTCAATGCCCACGATGCGGTGTATGTCATTGCCGGCCTGGTGCTCGGGGTGGTGGCCTCGGCGCTGCCGGTGCGGGACCGCGACGCGAAGGCCTGACCTCAGCGCGGTTCCCCCACCCGGAGGCCGCCGTGCTTACCATCGTGAGGCAGGACCGCTGAGCCGGCCTGCGGAAGGATTTCGCGGTGCAGGCGGCTGGTGGCACGACCCGGCGACGACGGCTCATCGCCGTCGCCGTGGTCGGCGTGGTGCTCCTGCTCGTGGCCGGGACGATGGGGCTGGCCCTGCTGTCGGGCGACCGCGCCCGTGCCGGCACGACCGTCGCGGGGATCGACATCGGCGGGATGAGTAGAGCCGATGCGGTGGTCGCGGTGCAGCAAGGCCTGGCGCAGATCGCTGACAAGCGCATCCGCGTGCGCGTCCCCGGGCACACCGTTCAGATCACCCCGTCCCAGGCGGGTTTGTCCATCGACGCGGCCGCATCAGTGGCACCGGCATACGGACGATCACTCAATCCGCTCACGGTTCTGGGCTTCGTCACTGGCGGCCGTGACCTGCCCGCTGTGGTCACGGTCGACCACGCCGCCCTTGACGCCCAGGTGGCGGCCATCGCCGATACCGTGGACGCGCCGGCGACCGAGCCATCGCTGACGGTGTCGGGCGGACGGGTGACTCTCACCCCGGGTCATGCCGGTCACATTCTTGATCGCGAGGCCACTGCGCAGGCAATCGCCGCCGCGTATCTGGCGCCGCGCACCCCGATCACCGCGGCGTTCACATCGTCCGAGCCGGAGATGTCGACTGCGCAGGCAAAGGCGAAAGCCAAGGCGCTGCGTGCCAGCCTCGCCAAGCCCATCACCGTGCAGGCGACTGATGCCACCGGGCACGTCGCCACCGCCACCCTGCGCCCGGCTGCCGTGGCGTCGGCGGTGACGTTCGCGAGCGAGGGCAACTCGCTCACCCCGGCGATCGATGGGGCCGCCCTGCATCGGGCCGTGGCCAAGGACCTCGCCGCCCTCGAGACTCCCGGCCAGGACGCGTCCTTCACCATCGTTGACGGGGTGCCTCAGGTAGTTCCCTCCACCACGGGCACGGGGGTGTCGGACGACGACCTCGCTGCCGCGGTCGAGAAGGTGCTCAGTGACCCCTCTGCGCCGCGCACCGTGAACGTGCAGGTGAGCACGCGCGATCCCAAGGTCACCACCGAACAGGCCCAGGCCCTGGGGATCACCGAGAAGATGTCGTCATTCACCCAGCGCTTCCCCTACGCCGCCTACCGCGTTCAGAACATCGGCCAGGCGGGCCGCAGCATCAACGGCACGCTCCTGCTGCCCGGCGACACCTTCTCGATGAACGAGACCCTGGGGGAGCGCACGGTCAAGAACGGCTACACCAAGGGCTATGTGGTGGGCGCTGGTGGCATCTTCGATGAGCAGCTCGGCGGCGGTGTCTCGACCGCGACCACGGCCACGTGGACGGCGGCGTTCTACGCCGGACTGCAGCGGGTGTTCACCCAGGCGCACTCGATCTACATCTCGCGCTACCGCGCCGGTCTGGAGGCGACGGTGGGCTGGGGCCTGTTCGACATGAAGTTCCGCAATGACACACCCAATGGCGTCTTCATCACCGCCAAGACCACCCGCACGTCGATCACGGTGACCTTGTGGGGGACCAAGCAGTACGACGAGATCACCGCCGAGTCGGGGCCACGCACGAACATCAAGCCGTACGTCACCATCGTCGACACCTCACCCACGTGTCATGCCCAGGGTGGTGTCGAGGGCTTCACCATCACCGTCGACCGCGTGTTCCACAAGGGCGGTCAGGAGGTCAAGCGTGAACCCATCACGACGAACTACAAGCCGGCTCCCGAGGTGATCTGCGAGAAGCCGCCGAAGGGGCCGGTGCCGGGTGTGCTTCCGTCGGGGGCTCCGCTTCCCTCTGGCGCCGCGGTCGCGTCACAGGCGGCGAGTGCCGCCGCAACGCCCAGTCCGACCGCGAGTGCCTCGCCGAAACCCTCGCCGAAACCCACGCGCACGCGGTCGTAGTCCGAGGGCGGATCGTCAGCGAGGCTCGAGCCGAGGCCCGTCGGCGGTGTCCGTCACCGTCCAGCCCAGAGCCGCGATCGCGTCGCGGAGTCGATCGCTGGCGGCCCAGTCCTTGGCGGCCCGCGCCTGCGCGCGCTCCTCGGCCAGGGCGACGACCTCCGACGGAGCCTCGACGCGGGTGACGCGGCCGATATCGCGTGCAAGGTCAAGTCCGAGCACCCGGTCGGCGTGGAGGAAGAACTCCATGCGGGCACCGTCGGCGATGTCGGGGTCGCGCTCGACGTCACGAAGTACCTGCAGGGCCCGCGGCATATCCAGATCGTCGGAGACTGCCTGCTCGAAGCGGGCGCGGTGATCGGCCGGCATCGCCGCGGATGGCTTCTGCGCCCACTGCGCCACGCGTTCGCGCCAGCGGCGCAGGGTGGTGTGTGCGCCCTCCAGGCCGTCCCAGGTGAGGTTCACCTGGGTGCGGTAGCGCGACTGCAGGAAGGCCAGCCGCAGGGCCAGGGGATCCAGGCCGCGCTCGACGAGGTCGCGGACGAGCACGACGTTGCCGGCGGACTTGCTCATCTTGCGGCCCTCGAACAGCAGGTGCTCACCGTGAACCCAGTGCCGCACGACCTCGTGACCGGTGGCGCAGTTGCTCTGCGCCCGCTCGTCCTCGTGGTGAGGGAACCGCAGATCGATCCCGCCGGTGTGCACGTCGATGGTGTCGCCCAGCAGCGCCAGACTCATGGCGCTGCACTCGGTGTGCCAGCCCGGGAATCCGCGGCCCCACGGGGTGTCCCACACCAGTTGCGTCCGTGTCTCACCCGCGCGCTTCCACAGGGCCCAGTCGGCGTGGAAGCGCTTGGCCGGATCCTCAGCGGTCATGCGATGCCCCGGGCGCAGGTCCTCGAGTCGATTTCCACTGAGGGCGCCGTACTCGGGGTAGCTGCGGGCATCGAAGTAGACGGTTCCGTCGGTTCCGACGTAGGCGTGCCCGGCGTCCATCAGCCGGGCGATGAGATCGATCATGAGATCGATCGACTCCGACGCCCGCGGGTAGTGGTCGGCCGGGCGAATGCCCAGCGCGGCGAGGTCGGCATGGAAGAGCGCCTCGTAGTGTCGCGCGACCTCCAGGGCACCGCGACCCTCGGCGGCGGCCTGGCGCAGAACCTTGTCTTCGTCGCCGTCGTTGCCCTCGCCGGCATCGTCGGCCGCCGTGTCCGCTCCTGCCTCGCCGCCTGCGCCCTGACCGAGCCCGGTGTCGTCGGCCATGTGGCCGACGTCGGTGATGTTCTGGACGAGGACGACCCGGGAGCCCTCGAGCTCGGCCACCCGGCGGATGACGTCGGTGAGCAGGAACGTGCGCATGTTGCCTACGTGGGCGTCCCGGTACACGGTGGGACCGCAGGCGTAGATCGTCAGCAGGCCCGGCCGGGCCGGGACGATCGGGACCACCTCGCGCTGGCGGGTGTCATGGAGGCGCACGGCGGCCAGCCTAGGCAGGGCGGGACCCTCGCGCTTGTGTAGCGTGTGCCCGCCGGGTCGTCCCGGCACCGACCTACCGGCCCGGCGGCCGGATGCGACCAGGAGGCTCCGGTGACCTACGTCATCACCTTTCCGTGCGTGGACCTGAAGGACAAGGCCTGCATCGAGGAGTGCCCCGTCGACTGCATCTACGAGGGCGACC
>CAYFLO010000010.1:11962-19146 GCA_964343995.1 uncultured Bifidobacteriaceae bacterium | reverse complement strand
GAACTCCCGGCCGATGATCTTGCGCTTCTGCTCCGGGTCGCTCACGTCGGCCAGCGCGGTGAGGAACCGCTCGCGCGCGTCGACAACGACAAGCTTCACCCCGGTCGACGCGACGAAGTCGCGCTCGACCTGCTCGGCCTCGCCCTCGCGCAGGAGCCCGTGGTCGACGAACACACAGGTGAGCTGGTCGCCGACCGCGCGCTGCACGAGCGCCGCGGCGACGGCGGAGTCCACTCCCCCGGACAGCCCGCAGATGACCCGGCCGGTGCCCACCTGGGCCCGGATGCGCGCCACCTGGTCGTCGATGACCCCCGCGGTCGTCCACGTGGGCGCGCAGCCGGCGATGCCGTGCAGGAAGTTCTCCAGCACCCGCTGGCCGTGATCGCTGTGGCGAACCTCCGGGTGGTACTGCACGCCGGCGAGCCGTCGCGACGCGTCCTCGAACGCGGCCACGGGGGTGCCGGCCGACGAGGCGGTGACGGTGAACCCGGGCGGGGCCACCGCCACGGAGTCGCCGTGCGACATCCACACCGACAGGTGCGCCGGCAGCCCGTCGACGAGCGCGCCGGCACAAGTGACGTCGAGCGCGGTGCCGCCGTATTCGCGGGCCCCGGTCTGCGCCACCGTGCCGCCCAGCGCCTGCGCCATCGCCTGGAACCCGTAGCAGATGCCCAGCACCGGGATGCCAGCGTCGAACAGCGCGGGATCGACCGACGGGGCACCGGGCTCGTAGACGCTGGACGGGCCACCACTGAGGATGATCGCGTCGGGCTGACGGGCCACGATCTCCGCGACGCTCATCGTGTGCGGCACGATCTCGGAGTACACGTGCGCCTCGCGCACGCGACGGGCAATGAGCTGGGCGTACTGCGCCCCGAAGTCGACGACGAGGACACCCGGCACGGCGCCGAGCCTAGGCGGGCCGGCCGCTAGGACGAGAACGCCCCCAGGGCGGCCAGGGTCGCGGCCAGGGCCAGGTCGAACACGATCCCGATGACGATGGTGGCGATGAGCCAGCCTCGGGCCTGGCGGCTGCGGCGACGGGCCCGGCCGAGGTCGCCGCGGCTGATCGCCCGCTGGGTGCCGATACCGAACCCCACGGCCACCAGCCCCAGGGGAAGGAAGAAGACCACGCAGGCGAGCGCGGACCACAGCAGGTGCGTCCGCGGCAGCCGGGGTTCGTCCGCCACGCCTCGGACAGTAACGGACGGGACGCCCGTGACCGGTGGCGGCGAAGCGCCGAGTCAGGCCCGGTCGCAGGTTTGCCGAACCCGTCCCACGGGATCGGTCCGACACCTATCGTGACCGGCATCACACCCCAGCAGAACTCCCCTTCGGAACGGAAGGTCCCATGGAGCACCGGATCAGCGTGACCGTCGACGGAACGGTCTACCACGGCGACGTGGAGTCAAGGACTCTCCTCGTGCACTGGCTGCGCGAGGGAATCGGCAAGGTGGGCACCGTCGTCGGCTGCGACACCTCCAACTGCGGCGCGTGCACCGTGCTGCTCAACGGCCGCAGCGTGAAGTCGTGCAGCGTCCTGGCCGTCCAGGCCGACGGCGCCGAGGTCACCACCATCCAGGGCCTGGCCACCGGCGCCGAATGGCACCCGGTGCAGACGGCCTTCAAGGAGTGCCACGGCCTGCAGTGCGGCTACTGCACCCCGGGCATGGTCATGGCCACGGTCGACCTGCTCTCGGACAACCCGCACCCGACCGAGGACGAAATCCGCCACGGTCTTGAGGGCAACCTGTGCCGCTGCACGGGCTACCACAACATCGTCAAGTCCGTCGCGTACGCCGCTGAGCTGATGGGAGGCACCAAGTGACCGAGACCCTCGCCACCGGAACGGCCCTCGGCCGTCCGATCAAGCGCAAGGAGGACGCGAACCTCCTACACGGTCGCACAAACTGGACCGACAACATCCAGCTGCCCGGCACGCTGCACATGGCGATCCTGCGCAGCCCGATGGCCCACGCCAAGCTCGGCAAGGTCGACCTTTCGGCGGCCCTGGCGATGCCGAACGTCGTCGCCGCCTACAGCGCCGAGACGCTGGGCGACATGAACGCCGGCGTGCCGTGCGTGTGGCCGGTCACCGACGACATCGTCATGCCGCCGTTCCCGGCGCTGGCCACCGACAAGGTGCGTCACGTGGGCGACTGCGTGGCCGTCGTGCTCGCGACCGACGCCGCCTCGGCCGAGGACGCCCTGGCCGCCATCGAGGTCGACTACACCCCGCTGCCCGCGGTCATCGACATGGAGCAGGCGATCACCAACCCGCCGGCTGCCGTGCAGGACGCCGCACCGAACAACGTCTGCTACGTCTACAACCTGGGCGGTGGCTACGACGAGGTCGCGGCCAAGGCCGATGTGATCGTCAAGCGCCGCTTCATCAACCAGCGCCTCATCCCGGCGTTCATGGAGCCGCGCGCCGTCGTGGCCTCGCCCATGGGTATGAGCGACGAGATCACCATCTGGTCGGCCACGCAGATCCCGCACGTGCTGCGCGTGCTGCTCGCCCTGGTCACCGGCGTGCCGGAGAACAACCTGCGCGTCATTGCACCGGATGTCGGCGGTGGCTTCGGCGGCAAGCTGCAGTGCTACCGCGAGGAGATCCTCGCCGTGCAGATGGCCCGCAAGATGGGCCGCCCGGTCAAGTGGACCGAGACCCGCAGCGAGGACATGGTGGCCACCCACCATGGCCGCGACCAGATCCAGGACATCGAGATCGCCGCCACCAAGGACGGCAAGATGCTCGGCCTGAAGGTCACGCTGCTGGCGGCCATGGGCGGCTACCTGCAGATCATCACCCCGGGCGTACCGCTGCTGGGCATGTTCATGTACCCGGCCATCTACAAGATGGACGCGTACAACTTCACCTGCACGGGAGTGTTCACCAACACCACCCCGACCGACGCCTACCGCGGCGCCGGGCGACCGGAGGCCACGTACGCCATCGAGCGCATCGTCGACGAGCTCGCCGCCGAGCTCGGCATGGATCCGATGGCCCTGCGCGAGAAGAACTGGATTAAGCACGAGGAGTTCCCGTTCACCACGGTGGCCGGGCTCACCTACGACACCGGCAACTACGAGGCAGCCACCGCGCGCGCCCTGGAGCTGTTCGGGTATGACGAGATGCGTGCGGAGCAGAAGCGCCGCCGCGACTCCGGCGATCCGGTGCAGCTGGGCATCGGCATCTCGACGTTCACTGAGATGTGCGGCCTTGCGCCGTCGCGCACGCTGGGCGCCCTGAAGTACGTGGCCGGCGGCTGGGAGCACGCCACCGTGCGGCTCCTGCCCACGGGCAAGTGCGAGGTCATCACCGGCACCTCACCGCACGGCCAGGGACACGAGACGGCGTGGAGCCAGATCGCGTCGAGCATCCTGGGCATCCCCGTGGAGGACATCGAGGTCGTCCACGGCGACACCGGGCGCGCCCCGTACGGCATGGACACCTACGGTTCGCGGTCCCTCGCGGTCGGCGGCCAGGCGATCAAGCTGGCCGCGGAGCGTCTCGTCGAGAAGGCGCGCGTCATCGCCGCGCACCAGCTCGAGTGCGCCCCCGGCGACATCGAGTTCGTCGACGGCTCGTTCCAGGTCAAGGGCGATCCGTCGAAGGCGCAGCCGCTGGGTGCCGTGGCCTTCCAGGCCTTCACGGCGCACAACCTGCCCGACGGCATCGAGCCCACGCTTCAGGGCGAGGCCACCGTCGACCCGCAGGACTTCTCCTACCCGCACGGCACCCACCTGGCGGCGATGGAGGTCGACACCGAGACCGGCAAGGCCCGGCTGGTGAAGTACGTGAGCGTCGACGACGTCGGCGTGCAGGTCAACCCGATGATCGTCGAGGGCCAGGTGCACGGCGGTCTGGCCCAGGGCATCGCCCAGGCGATGTACGAGGGCGCGGTTTACGACGAGGACGGCAACCTGCTCACCGCCAGCCTCGCGGACTATCTGCTCCCCAGCGCGGCCGACCTGCCGTCGTTCATCACCGACACGACGGTCACGCCGTCGACCACCCATCCCCTGGGCACCAAGGGCGTGGGCGAGGCCGGGGCGATTGCCTCCACTCCGGCCATCATCAACGGCATCGTCGACGCACTGCGGCCGATGGGCGTCACCGACGTCCCGATGCCGGCGTCGCCGCAGGCCGTGTGGCGAACCATCCAGGCTGCGAAGGGAGCCTCCCGATGATCCCCGCGTCGTTCGACTATGTGAAGCCGACGAGCGTCGCCGACGCCGTCGCCGCCCTGAAGGCCGGTGGCGAGGACAGCAAGGTGCTGGCTGGTGGCCAGTCACTCATGCCGGTCCTGCGGCTGCGACTGGCAGCGCCCAGTGTGCTCGTCGACTGCAGCGGCCTGGCCGAACTGCAGGGCATCTCCGACACCGGTGACGCGGTCACCGTCGGTGCGGCGGTCACCCACGATGCGGTGATGCGCAGCCCGGTGGTGATGTCGGGTGTGCCGCTGCTGGCCAAGGCCACGGCCACGGTCGCCGACCCGGCGATCCGGCACCGCGGCACCCTGGGCGGCTCGCTGGCCCACGCCGATCCGGCCGGTGACCTGCCGGCGGTTGCGCGGGCGCTCGATGCGTCGTTCACCATCGCGGGCGCCTCGGGCACCCGCACGGTGGGTGCGGCGGACTTCTTCACCGACTACTTCACCACGGCGGTGGGGCCGGACGAGATCCTCGTGAGCGTCTCCTTCCCCAAGCTCGGCGCCGGGTGGGGCAGCCACTACGAGAAGTTCCACCGCACCGCGCAGGCGTGGGCGATCGTCGGCGTCGCCGCCGCGGTCAAGGTCGACGGCGGGGCCATCACGGCCGCGCGCATCGGCCTGACCAACATGGCACCCACACCGGTGCGTGCCAGCGCCGTGGAGGCCGCGCTCGTCGGCGCCTCCACCCCGCAGGCCATCGCCGATGCATGCCAGCAGGCCGCTGAGGGCACCAGCCCCACCAGCGACCTGCACGCGCAGTCCGACTACCGGGAGCACCTGGCGCGCGTCCTTACGGCACGAGCCGTGCGCGCCGCTGCCGGTATCTAGACACGAGGGAGCACGAGGGGCGGGCACGCAGGTGCCCGCCCCTCGTGTGTGTCCGGGATCGGTCAGGTGCCGGTGGGGCTGCCCCCGTGTGGGCGTCAGCGCCCAGCCAGCCCCGCGGTGGCGTTGAGGTACTGGCGAGCCACGGCCACCCGCAGGTTGACCTCGTCGGACGCCTCCACCCCGAGCACGTCGGCGATGCGGCCGATGGTGTCCTCCACTGCCTTCACCGTCACCCCCCGCTCGCGCGCGATCTGGGCGTTCGTCTGGCCCGCGGCGACCAGCCGCAGCACGTCGACCTGCTTGCGGGTGAGGTGGGCCAGGGGTCGGTCCGGGTCGCGGTCGTGGCGCGTCATGTGCTCGCGCGATCCGCGCATGGTCGCGTCGATCGTGTCGACGAGAACGGAGACGTCGGTGAGCAGTGACTTGCGCAGGTAGGACACCTGATCGGGAACCTCGTCGCGATCACGGGCCGCGAAGCGCGGATCGGGCAGGTTGGTGAGGAAGATGAGGGCCAGGTGCGGTGAGTTGCGACGCAGCACGTCGGCGAGGTCGAAGCCATTGGGACCCGGGCCGAGCTCGATGTCGATGACGGCGGCGTCGGGGTCCATGCGGCCGAAGGCGCGCTTGGCGTCAGCGGCTGTGGCGGCCGTCTCGACCGTCATTCCCGCCGCCTCCAGCGACCGGGCGATGAGATCGCGCAGGAGTGCGTCGTCTTCGACGACGAGCACCGAGCGACGACTGGCGTTCATCCCCACCTCCCGGCCGGGACGCTACGCGACCGCGGGTGACTCAGGCGGCGTCACGGGCACGCTCACCCCGCGGAACTCGGTGATGTCACCTGTTGGTGTGACGACGATGCCGGCGGCCACGTCGCACCACACGGTCGAGCCGTCGGCACAGCGGTACTCCAGGCTGCCGTGGAACGGTGCCGGGGGCTGGCCCGCCTGCAGGGTGCGACCGAGCTCGTCGAAGTAGCGCAGGGATGCGGCCAGCGACTGCGGCGGGTGGATCTCATCGCCACCCTGGGCCATCGCTTCCTGCGGGCTGTACCCGCGCACCTCGTGCACCGAGTCGCTCACCCGGGTGATCTCCCCGGTGAGCGACATCGTCCAGTGCACCGCGTCGGGGGCTTGCGAGAGTCGGATGAACTCCGCGTCATTCTCAATGCTCACCCACGCCGTCATGGCGTCATCACCACCAGTTCTGCGGTCACCTGCGTTCCGTCAGACGTGGATTCACGGCGCCACACCGCGCAGGACTCATCCAGGAGTCGGGAGCCCAGGCCGGGAGTGCCGTCGACGATCCCGGATCCGTTGTCGAGGGCGCTGAGGACGACGCGGTCACCGGAGCGGGCGATCGTGATCCAGACCTCCGTCGCTCCACCGTGCTTGATGGCGTTGGTCACGCATTCGCGAGTGATCTCGGCGGCACTCATCGCCAGCGAGGCAGATGTGGACAGCACATGCACCGTCTGGTGGTCGAGGGTCCAGCGCACCGTGCAGGTGCCGTCCCACAGCTCGGCGATATCGCTGAGCATGTCGATGATCCGCACCGGTGCTTCGTGAGGCTCGTCCAGGCGCGCCACGGCGGTGACGATGTCGGCGCGCACCTCGCGCAGGAGCATCGGCGTCGGAGTGCCCGGGGCCGCCAGGCGCATGGCCGCGGCGTGGAGGGTGCTCTGAATCGTCCCGTGGAGCAGGCTGCTGAGGTGACGCCGCGCAGCGAACGCATGCTGTCGCAGTACGCCGGCCAAGCTCTCCAGCGATGCAATCGACGCGCGAAGATCCTCTTCGGTCGCCGTACGCCGGGCATCGACGGCCACGAACACCGCCGTGATGACGCCCACGACGATGCCGACCAGGGCACCGGCCGACTGCACGAACGCGGGAACCGCCAGGCCGATCGAGCGCTGGATCACCAGGGCGAGTGACAGGCTCGCGCCCCCTACCAGCGCGGTGACGAGCACCCCCAGCCACAGCCGCGGATCCCAGCGCCCGAGCACCAGGCGCGCGATCGCCGTCCCCGCGGCGGTGAGCAGGCCGGTGAGGATCGGGAACGCGATCGCCGTGGCCACATTGGGCGTGCGCAGGCTCTGCGACGACGAGACGATGCCCGCCAGAATGCCCATCGCCGCGGGAT
>CAYFLO010000010.1:318-11952 GCA_964343995.1 uncultured Bifidobacteriaceae bacterium | reverse complement strand
GGGAGGGCAGCGGAACGCGCGGAGTCCTCGCCCCGCGGACCACGGGTCCGGCGACGATCTCGACTGCGATCGGCTCGGCGAGTCGATGACTGAGCGGGCGCAGATCGTCGTCGACCAGGGCACGGATGGAACCGAGTGCGGCCCCGGCATCTCCCTCGCGCTCAAGGCTCTCCAACTGCCGGTCAAGGTCGGCGATGAGCGGATCAAGGGAACGGTGCACCTCGTCGGTGAGGTCGTGCTGCACGGCATCGAGGCGCTCGCGCAGGGAGCCCGTCAGCTCGGCCACGGCGTGCTGTCGCGCAGCGAGATCGGCGGCCACGGCGCGATGGCGGTGGTAACTGCTGACCGCGAGGGCGAAGGCGATGAGCACGCCGAACGTCGCGATCGCAGCGGGGCCGATGCGGTAGCCGAACTCCGGGGTGGCGGTGAGTCCGGCCATCCATGCACCCAGGGCGAGCGCGACTCCGCGTCCCACGGAGGCGAGCGCGAGGACGACGACCGTGAGCCACGACGACCGTCCACCCAGGGGACGACAGGCCACGACAATGCCGACCAGAACGAGCTGGGCGACGAGGGCGACGAGCAGCCAGGCGCCCACGGACCCGCCGACGCGCTGGCGGTCGATGGTGAGCGGGCCGATGAGACCGAAGGCCGTGGCGAGGACCGGCACCGGCCAGGTGATCGCGGCCGGAGATGCCAGCAGTGCCCACAGGGATGTCAGGCGCCCCCACCGCATGGCATTCACCTCTTCCTGCTGTCCCCTGTGCAGAGGATAGGCAGGCCCTGCACTACGTGCGTGACTGTGACGGGGGGTGACCCCGTTTGGGGGACGCAAAGAGGGGGCTTGCCTCCCTGACCCCCACAGACACGTCCGGGCTGAGATCACCCTGACGTGAGCGTGCCCCAGTTGAGGCCCCGGTCAGCAGGCGTTGCCGCGCTCAGGGCTATCGCGTGAACTTGAAAGGTGACCACCACTGCGCACGAGCGTCCGCGCGTGCGCGCCCAGCGCGTGATCACGGTGTCGCGCACCGGGTCCCGCCGCTCACCACGTCGCCGCGTCCTGCGCAGAACCCTCGCGGTCGTGCTGCTCATGGCCCTGGTCGTGCTCTCTCTCATGGGCCTGTCGCTCGCCCAGAGCCTGTCATCACCGAGCACCGACGACACGGCCACACGCATCGCCGAGTGGGCCCGCGACCACGGACTCGGGCCCCTGGTCACCGCCGCCGAACTCGCGCAGGCCACGCTGCATCCGGCCGTGGAGGGCGGAGCACCCGATCCCACCCTGCTGGCCAGCCTGTCGTCGCCGGCATCACCGGCGATCGCCGCTGCTGGCGGCGCGTCGACCACGGTGCCGGCCTCGCTCACGCCAAGCAGCGTCGACAGCATCCCCATCCATGCACCGCTGACGCCGCCGGCGCTGCCCGCAATCCCCCACGAGGGTCGCTTCGTCTCGACGAATCCCGGCACGAACGTGGTGCAGTACACGTACGTGCGCCCGGATGCCGTGCATACGTCCTATCTCGCGACCGTCATGGTCATCGACCACTCAGCGCGCCTGGTGCTGCACCCCGGCACGCAGGAGCCCGGCGGCGCGCACACCTGGTCGGTGCCCAGTCGCATCACCCCGCGCGAGGAGACCGGCCTGCTGGCCACGTTCAACGGCGGCTTCAAGCTCGCCGACGCCCAGGGCGGATACGCCGACCACGGCACGATCGCCGGCCATCTCGTCGACGGTGCGGCCTCGCTGGTCATCGGCACCGACGGTCACGCCCGGATCGGCACGTGGGGCAGCGATGTCTCGATGACCCCCGACGTGGCCTACGTGCGGCAGAACCTTCGCCCACTCATCAGCAACGGCGTCGTCGCCACCGACCTCAACCACAAGGTCCAGTCGTCGTGGGGCACCACCGTGGGCGGAGGCGTCGCGGTGTGGCGCTCGGGCCTCGGCCAGACCGCGAACGGCGACCTGGTCTACGTGGCCGGTGACGCCCTCACCGTTCAGTCGCTGGCCGACCTACTCGCCCGCGCCGGAGCGGTGAACGCGATGCAGCTGGACATCAACCCCTCATGGGTCTCGGTGATGTCCTACTCCGGCACTGCTCCGCACCTCGTGGCGCACCGACTGGGGACCTTCTCGCGGCCCGCAAGCCGGTACCTGCAGACTTCGACCCGTGACTTCGTCGCCGTCTACGGCCCTGGCACCTCCGCCGGGCCCGCCTGACGCCTCCCGCACCCGCCTGCGCCCGGACATCCAGGGCCTGCGCGCGGTCGCGGTCATCGGCGTCGTGGCCTACCACGCCGGGCTGCCGGTGCCCGGCGGCTTCAGCGGCGTCGATGTCTTCTTCGTCATCTCCGGGTTCGTCATCGTGGCGGCCATCGCTCGGCGCATCCGCGTCGGCACCTTCCGCCTGCGCGACTTCAGCAAGGCGCGCATCCGTCGCCTGCTCCCAGCCCTGGCGCTCATGCTCGTCGCCGTCATGGCCGCCACGGCGCTTCTGGGCACCATCGGCTCGATGGGCGCCACCGCGCGCACCGGCGCCGCGGCAAGCCTGATCAACGCCAACACCTACCTCATGCTCGGCGAGACCAGCGGCTACTTCGACTCCCTCGCGGTGCTCAACCCGCTGCTGCACACCTGGTCGCTGTCAGTGGAGGAGCAGTTCTACCTCGTCGTGCCGGCGCTGCTCGTGCTCGGCTGGATCGCGACCGGCCGCCGACGCCTGCCCGGCATGGTGATCATGGCGGCGATCCTCGTCGCGTCATTCGTCACGATGCTTGTGCTCGCGACGCGCTCGCACGACATCACCTCGCTGTCGGCGCGCATCGACTTCTACTCCCCGATGACGCGCGCCTGGGAGTTCGCCGCGGGCGGGTTGCTCGCCCTGGTGGCCTGGCGGCCGCCGCGATCACTCGCCCTCGCGACCGGAGTGGTCGGCGCCATCCTGGTGATCGTCGGCTACGGCGTCCTGCGCGAGGCCGTCGTCTACCCCAGCATGATCACCCTGCTGCCCGTGGTCGGCGCGGCGCTCGTCATCGCTTCGGGCACCCACCACCCGGACACTCCCGTGGCGCGAGCACTGGCCTGGCGCCCCGCCGTCGCCATCGGCGACGTGTCGTACAGCTGGTACCTGTGGCACTGGCCGTTCATCGTGTTCACGGGCATCGCCACGCTGGCCTCGCGCGGCTGGATCGTGGTGGCCGCGATCGCGTCACTGCCGGTGGCCTGGGCGTCCACGCGGTTCCTGGAGAACCCGATCCGGTTCCGGCGCAATGCACCCACACGCGCCACCGTCGTGCTCGCACTCGTGTGCGTCATCGCCCCGCTGATCACCGCCGGCGGGCTGCTGCTGTGGCAGGGGCGCCTGAAGTCCGACGCGACCCTCAACCCGTTCGCCCTGCATCAGGAGAACCTCCACGGGTGCGACGGGCCGGTGTCACTGACGCACAAGCCCGCCGACTGCACGTGGCACGTCGCCCACCCCCGCGGACACGCCGTACTCATCGGCGACAGCCTGGCTGGCCAGTACACCGAGGGCTTCACCGCGGCGATGAACGGTGCCGGGCTCGACGCCACCGTCGCCACCCTCTCGGGCTGCCCGTTTCTGGACTGGGGCACGCACGAGCAGGAGGCGCGCGACCTGGGCATCTGGACCGACCCGGACTGCGCGCGGTTCGTGCACCGCACGATGGACGACCTCCTGCGCGATCCGCCCACCGCGCTCGTGCTCACCTCGTCGGCCCAGCGGTTCCTGCCCGGTGATGCAACGGGAGCGACGCCGCAGCGGGCGGCCGCGCGCACCGCGCTCATCGAGAAAGCACGCGCCGAGATGGTGCAGCGCCTGCAGGACGCTGGTATCCACGTGGCGCTGCTGGGGCCGCTGGCGAAGTTCCCCGCGTGGGGCGGTTTCAACGAGGGTCCGTTCAAGCAGGCGTCCGCCCTGTCGGTGCTCACCCATGACCCACGCATCACCGCACTGGCGCCGTCGTTCACCGCCGCCCAGCTCGACGCCGAGATCGCGGCCGCGACCGCGGCGGAGAAGGCCGGAGTGGAGACGGCCGGTGCAGTGTTCGTCGACATGCGCCCGATCGTGTGCGGCGACGCCGGCTGCTCCACCCGCGGCGACAACGGCTGGCGCTACCGCGACTTCGAGCACCTCAGCGTGGCCACGTCGCACCGGGTGCAGCCGGTGTTCGAGCAGCTCGCGCGCACCCTCGCGCCCTGACGCGGGTGTCGCCAGGCTGACGCTCAGGTCAGGCCGACGGTCACCGGCCCGGCATCGGCGCGCACGCCAGACATCAGGCTCGCCGGTGCACGCAGCACCCGCCCGGGAGCACTGGGCCACGGCAGTCGTACCTGACCGACGCGCTGGCCGTCCTGTTCGGCGACGAGCTGGGGCAGAGCGCGATGCTCGGTGGGCCACATCAGCACGCGGTCGCGCGCGGCCGCCTCGCCCGGACGCCAGATCGCGGGTGCCACCCACGCCATGCCGCGCCCGGGCAGCACCGGCACCCCTGAGGGAACCGAACGCTCCCCCGCCAGCCAGCGGCTGATCGACTCGGCCACGTGGCGACCGTCAAGGGCGCACACATCGGCCTGGTCGGCCGGGTGCACGACGTTGCCGGCGGCGAAGACCCCGTCGTCGGTGAGGCGCAGGGACGCGTCGGTGATCGGCGCGCGTCGCCCGGGGGCCAGCGCCACCCCGCGCGAGCGGGCCAGCTCGTACTCCCCGATCCAGTCGCCGCTGGTGATGACGGTGTCGCACGCCAGCGTCGTCTCGCGTCCGGACGACCGCTCGCGCACGCGCACGCCGGTGACGCGTCCGTGCCCCTCGATCGCGAGCACCTGCGCACCCGTGAGCACCGGCACGCGCAGCGCCAGGCGCCCGGCGGAGGTGAGCGGTCCGGGAGCCTGCGCCCGCGGCTCGTCGGTGACCATCGCCACCGTCGCGCAGCCCGCTTCGCGCAGTGTGAGCACCGCAGACCACGAGACCAGCTCGGTGCCCAGGATCACCGCGCGCGTGCCGACCGACCGGTGCAGCAGGTGCACGGTCTCCTGCAGCTGCGCGGTGGTCATGATCCCGGCCGGACGCTCACCGGGGATCATCCGCGCGGCCCGCGGGCGCTCGCGGGCTCCCGTGGCCAGCAGCACCGCATCAGCGTCGATCACTTCGCGGCCGCGGGGACTGGTGACCTCCAGCGCGCGCGGGCCGGCCCATCCGGTGACCGTCGCCTGCGTGCGCACCTGTGCCCCCGCCGACATCGCGGTGTCGACGAGCACGCGGGCATAGCGCGGACCGGCGAGCACGCGGCGCAGGTCGCGCAGGCCATAGCCGGTGTGGTCGCTGTGCCGCGGGATGCCGCCGGGCTCAGGCTGCCGCTCGAGCACGGTGACCTCGCACGAGCGCGCGAGTGCGGCAGCGGCGGTGAGCCCCGCGGGACCCGAGCCGACGATGACGACGCGATCAGCCATGGGACGCACCCTCGTCAAGCAGCTGCTGCAGCCGAGCGCCGCACGAGAAGCCCTGGCAGCGGCCCAGGTGCGCGCGGGTGCGTCGGCGCAGTCCCTCCAGGGTGCGCGGCGGCAGCGGCGAGGCCAGTGCATCGCGGATCTCGCCGAGGGTGGCGCGCTCGCAGAAGCACACGACCTCTCCATAGGTCGGATCGGCGGCGATGAGGTCAGCGCGCTGGTACGGCCGCGTGAACGCCTCGCCGATCATCGGCATCTGCGGCGGCGCGGGCAGGTCGTTGCGTTCGGTGAGCGGCTCGGCGGCGTCGATGAGTCCGCGCACGTGCTCGGCCAGGGCCATCGATGCCGTCAGACCGGTCGAGCGGATGCCGCCGACCACCACATACCGCTGACCGGCGTCGCATTCGACGGTGAAGTCCGGCTGGTCGGAGGCCGCTCGCAGCCCGGCATACATCGCCGTGACCTCCTCCTCCAGCAGTGCCGGCATGATCGCGCGGCCCTTGTCGACCAGGAACGCGATGCCGTCGGCCGTGATGGCGGTGTCGGTGCGGTCCTCGAAGTCCTCGGCCGTCGGTCCGAGCATGACGTTGCCGAAGACCGTCGGGCTCACCAGCACGCCCTTGCCGACCTTCGACGGCACCGGCAGCACGATGACGTTGACGAGGTCGCGCGCCTGCTTGTCGAACACGATGAGCTGGCCGCGGCGCGGGTGCAGGTGGAAGCGGTCGTGGCCCGCCTGCGCGTCGAGCAGATCCGAGCCCAGGCCCGCGGCATTGATGACCCAGCGGGCGCGCAGCTGACCGACACCGTCGGGTCCGTCAACGGTGAGGGTCGTGGTGTCAGCTCCTGCGTCGATGCCGGTCACCCGGGTGTCGAGAACGACGCGCGCCCCGCGCGCGAGTGCATCGGTGGCGAACGCCAGCGGCGTCGTCCAGGGGCAGATGATCGACTCCCCCGGCACGACCAGACCGCCGCGGGCTCCGGGGCCCAGGGCTGGGATGCGCCGGTTGACCTCGTCGGCATCGATGAGGAAGGCGTCGGGGTAGCCGTTGGCCTCGGCCTTGGCCAGCAGGCTCGGCAGCGCGGCCAGTTGCTCCTCGTCCCACGCCACCAGCACCGCGCCGATCGGCTCGACCGGGATCCCGGCCTGCTGCGCATAGGCGCCGAGCAGCTCGTAGCCGCGGCGCACCATCGCCGACTCCATCGTGCCGGGCGTGGCATCGAAGCCGGTGTGCAGGATCGCGGTGTTCGCCTTGCTCGTGGCATCGCCGATGTCACTGCGCGCCTCGACGAGGGTGACACGCAAGGGTCGTCCGCTGCTCGTGCAGCCGGCGATCTCGCGGGCGATGGCACAGCCCACCACTCCGGCACCGATGACGATGACGTCGGCATCGAGGTCAGCGTCGACGTCACCGCGTCGTTCGCTCATGCCGCCGCCTCCCGTGCCTGCTGCCACCGGGCCAGCGTGTCCGCGGCGCGGTCGGCCGACCACTGCGGCTCGACGACGGCCGTCGGCGTCCACGACCCTACGGCCTGCTCGAGTGACAGCCCCGGCTCCAGCGCCCGGCGGGCCAGCGCTGCAGCGCCCAGCGCCGTGGCATCGGGGGTCGGGTAGACCTCGACGGGCACCTGCAGCAGATCGGCCTGTGCCTGCAGAAGCACCCGCGAGCGGGTGAGGCCACCGTCGACGCGCAGCGCCGGCATCGCCGCACCGAGATCGCGCTCCATCGCCGCGCACAGCACGGCCACCTGCGCGGCGATCCCCTCGACGACCGCGCGCACGAGCTCGGCGGACGTTGTCGCCAGCGACAGTGCATGGAACGACGCCGTGGCCTGCGGCTGCCACCACGGTGCCCCCAGGCCGGCCAGCGCCGGCACGGCGAGCACGCCACCGGCGTCGGGTGCACAGGCAGCGTCAAGCTGCGCGGCATCGGCGAGCAGGCCGATGTCGACGAGCCAGCGCACCGCCGACGCCGCGGTGAAGACCTGTCCGTCCAGGCACCACCGACGCGACCCGTCGACATCCCACGCCACCGAGGTCGACAGGCCCGAGGCCGAGCGCACGGCGCGGTCGCCGGCCTGGGCCAGCAGGAACGCGCCGGTGCCGTAGGTGCACTTGGCCTGGCCGAGCTCCAGGCACGATTCGGCCAGGAGCGCGGCCTGCTGATCGACGATGAGTCCGCCCACGGGCACCTCGCCGCCGAACATCGTCGTGGTGCCGACGATCTCGTCGCAGCGCACCAAACGCGGCAGCTGCTCGTCACCCAGACCGAAGTCATCCAGCAGCGTGGGGTCCCAGGTCACCGTATCGACGTCCACCAGCAGCGACCGGCTGGCGGTGGTGGCATCGGTGACGAGGGCGCCGGTGAGCGCGTGCACGAGCCAGGCATCCGTGGTGGTCACCACGCCCTCACGGGTGCGGTTCTCACGCACCCACGTCATCTTCGGCGCCGAGAAGTACGGGTCGAGCACGAGCCCGGTGCGCGCGGCGATGGCATCAGCGCGATCGGCGAGGCGGTCGCACACCCCCTGCGCTCGGCTGTCCTGCCACACGATGACCGGAGTGTGCGGCCGGCCCGACTGCGGGTCCCAGGCGAGCACCGACTCGCCCTGGTTGGCCAGCGCGACGATGTCCGGAGGCACTCCGCCGCATGCCTCGAGCCCGGCCTCGCGCACCGACGCGAGCATCGCGCCCGGATCCTGCTCGACACTGCCGCCGGTTCCGTACGACGGACGCAGCGGGCGTTCGGCGGTGGCGATCACAGTGCCGTCACCGTCGACGAGCAGAGCCTTGGTGCCGGAGGTGCCCTGATCGATGGCCAGGATGCGCATCGCTACGACACGATCGGAAGGCGCAGGGCTCCCGGGGCGGCGGACGGCACGACCGGCTGCGTCGGTGGCACCGGCGCCACGGTGCGGTAGGGCTCGCCCAGCGCCGGACGCGGATCGGTCGCGCCGCGCACCGGCCACAGTGCCATCGCCCGCTCGGCCTGCGCGGTGATGGTGAGAGACGGGTTCACGCCGAGGTTGGCGGTGATCGTCGAGCCATCCAGGATGTGCAGGCCGGGATGACCGAAGGCGCGCTGGTACGCGTCGACGACCCCGTGCTCGGCGTCGGCGCCGATGACGCAGCCGCCCACAAAGTGCGCGGTGAGCGCCGCGTCGACGTTCTCAAAGACCGTGCCGCCGGCGATACCGCCGATGCGGTCCGCGACGCGCTGAGCGACCTCCTGCGCGACCGGGATGTAGGTGGGAGCCGGGCGCGAGGCGTCCTGCTGCGTGGTGAGCCGCCAGCGCCCGCCGCGGGTGCGGCGCCCGGCGAGGGTGAGCGAGCTGTCGACCGTCTGCATGACCAGCGAGATGACGGTGCGCTGGCTCCAGCGACGCACGTTGAGCAGGCGCACGGCGTTGGCGCGCTGACGCACGAGTTCACCACCCCACACCCGCCAGCGCGGGCTGCCCGGCCGCGGCACCGTCATGACCGACTGCAGCAGGCCCATGGAGTTAGATCCGTGCCCGTAGCGCACCGGCTCGACATGGGTGTCCGGGTCGGGGAAGAACGACGAGGTGATGGCGACTCCCTCGGAGTAGTCGGTGCCGCTCATCGGTGCCACCGCGCCCAGCAGCGACTCCGAGTTCGTGCGCGACAGCCGGCCGAGCATGGGCGACAGCCGCGGCAGCGCACCCTCGTCGCGCATGCGCAGGAGCAGCCGCTGGGTGTTGAGCGCTCCCGCCGCGACGATCACCTGGTCGGCGGTGATGGTGCGCCGGCGGCGGTGCGACCACGCCCCCGAGCGCACGGTGTCGACCTCGAATCCGCCGCCCGCCCGCTCGCGGATCGCGACCGCGGTCGTCATCGGGGTCACCGTCACGCCGGCGCGCTCGGCCAGGGCCAGGTAGTTCTTGGGCAGGGTGTTCTTGGCGTTGTGACGGCAGCCGGTCATGCACTCCCCGCAGCTCGTGCAGCCGCGCCGCGCCGGACCGGCTCCGCCGAAGAACGGGTCGGGGTGCTCGACTCCGGCACCCTCGCCGAAGTACACGCCCACGGGTGCCAGACGGAAGGTGTGGCCCACGCCCATCTCGTCGGCGACGGCCTTCATCACCTCATCTGACGGCGACATCGTGGGGGTGTCGACGACGCCGAGCATGCGCGCGGCCTGGTCGTAGTACGGGGCGAGCTCCGTGGCCCAGTCGGTGATCGCACTCCACTGCGGGTCGGCGAAGAACCGTGCCGGCGGGACGTAGAGGGTGTTGGCGTAGACGAGTGATCCTCCGCCCACGCCCGCTCCGGCGAGCACGACCACATCGCGCAGCACATGGATGCGCTGGATGCCGGTGAGGCCCAGGCGCGGCGCCCACAGGAACCGCCGCAGCCGCCACGACGTGCGCGGGAAGTCGGCGTCCTCCCAGCGGCGGCCGGCCTCCAGGACCTGCACCCGGTAGCCCTTCTCGGCCAGGCGCAGGGCGGAGACGGACCCGCCGAAGCCCGAGCCGATCACCAGCACGTCGACATCGGCCATGACGCGAACCTACTTCAGGCCGGCCCGCTTGAGCAGGGCGAACGTGTCGGCCATGAGGGTCAGCCAGCGCTCGTCGGTGAGTCCCAGGGGCGGGGAGAAGCCGAGCACGCGCTGGGTGGCGATCGCCTGCACGTCGGTGTACTTCAGCAGGCCCTCGTCGCCGTGACGACGGCCGAGGCCAGATGCCCCGCGCCCGCCCATCGGTGCATCGGTGCTGCCCCACGCCGGCCCGTGCGCCTCGTTGATGGTGACGGTGCCCGTGCGCAGGCGCATCGCCAGGGCACGTCCGGCGCGCACGTCGCGGGTGACGATGACCCCGTGCAGGCCGTAGTCGGTGTCGTTGGCCCGCGCCACCGCCTCGTCGTCACTGTCGACGACCGCGACCGAGACGACCGGGCCGAAGGTCTCGTCGCGGCACAGCGCCATCTGCGGCGTCACGCCGGTGAGGATCGTGGGCTCCATGACGAACGGACCGATGTCCGGACGCGCCCGGCCGCCGGCCACGAGCGTGGCACCGTGCTTCACCGCATCGTCGACGTGGGCAAGCACCCGCTCGAGCTGACGCTGCGAGACCAGCGAGCCCACATCGGCACCCCAGCCCAGCTGCGCGCTCAGGGTGAGCGCACGGGTGCGCTCGGCGAAGGCAGCGATGAACGCATCGGCGAGCGCGCGGTGTACGTAGATGCGCTCCATCGACACGCACAGCTGGCCGGCGTTGGCGAAGCACGCGCGCACCGCGATGTCGGCCGCCTTGGCGATCTCGGCATCGGCGCGCACGATCATCGCGTTCTTGCCGCCGAGCTCCAGCGACACCGGGATGAGCCGCTCGCCGCAGCGCGCCGCCACCGTGCGTCCCACCGGGGTGGAGCCGGTGAACATCACCACGTCGGAGCGGTCGATCACGAGCGGACCGAGGTCGGGGCCCGGCCCCAGCACCACGCGCACGAGTCCCTCGGGCAGGCCGGCCTGCACCATGAGATCGACCACCCACAGCGCGGTGAGCGAGGTCTGCACGTCGGGCTTGATGACCGCACCGTTGCCTGCGGCCAGGGCGGGCAGGGCGTCGCTGGCGGCCAGGGTGAGCGGGTAGTTCCATGGCGCGATGACGCCGAGGACTCCGCGCGGGTGGCGCACCTGCACCACGCCGACGGCGCCGGGGATGACCCCGCGGCGGCGCTGCGGACGCAGCAGGCGCGCGGCGGCACGTCCGTAGTGGCGTGCCGTGATCGCGACGTCGAGCACCTCTTCCATCGCATCGCGGCGGGATTTGCCGGTCTCCCACTGCAGCAGGTCCATCGCCTCGTCGCGGCGGGCCAGGATGAGGTCGTGCAGCCGCAGCAGCACGCGGCAGCGCTCGTGCACCGATCGCTGCGCCCAGCCGCGCTGCACGGCGCGGGCCTGATCGAAGGCGGCCTGCACGTCGGTCTCGGTGGAGACCGGAAGGTCGAGCCATCGCTGCCCGGTGAGTGGAGAGACCACCGGCAGCGTCGGTGCGGACGCGCTCACACTCGCCTGCGCCAGCAGGCGGTAGACGAGTGCGGTGTCGATCACGAGGTGACGACGAGCTCGACGCGGGCCAGCGGGGGCGCGTCGGTGCGCAGGCGCGCCTCGAACTCGTCGAGCGCCGGTTCGTCGCCCTCCACCTCG
>CAYFLO010000010.1:0-308 GCA_964343995.1 uncultured Bifidobacteriaceae bacterium | reverse complement strand
TCGACGCGCTGGAACTCCTTGAGGTCGGAGTAGCCGGTGGTCGCCATCGCCTTGCGCAGGGCGCCCACGAGGTTCATCGTGCCGTCGGCTCGGCGCGACGGACCGTGCAGGATCTCCGCCAGGCTGCCGACGGTGCCGATCGACGTGCGCATGCCGCGCGGCAGTTGAGCGTGCCAGGCTTCCGGGCCCCAGTGGGTGCCGCGGCCCGGTGCGTCGGTGGCCCGCGCAAGCGCGGTGCCGAGCATGGCCGCGTCGGCCCCGCACGCGAATACCTTGACGATGTCGCCGCTGGTGCCCATCGAGCCGTC
>CAYFLO010000009.1:13254-19713 GCA_964343995.1 uncultured Bifidobacteriaceae bacterium | reverse complement strand
GTGCGCGCCACCGTCGGCAGCATGAGGATCGCGTAGGCCAGGGCGCCGGCGAAGGCGCTCGCCTTGAGGATCCCGGTGAGGATGAAGACGGTGAGGATGAACAGGCCGGCCACCACCGATGGCACACCGGACATCGCCTGCACGAAGAAGCGCACGTACGGCACCGCCCGCCCGCGCACCTCGGTGATGTAGACCGCGGTGGCGATGCCCAGGGGCACGGCGATGAGCGCGGAGATGAGGACGATGAGCACGGTGCCGATGAGCGCGTGCCCGACGCCGCCGTAGCCCAGGGGCGTCGAGGGGCTGATGTAAATCATGTTCTGCGACAGGAAGGCGCCGCTGAGCACGGGAATGCCCTTGACGATGATCGACCAGAAGACCGAGGCGATGATCACCACGCCGAACACCGTCGCGCCGATGGCGCACACGATGATCATGGCGTCGACGGCGTTCTTGCGTCCGCGGGTGACGGTGGCGGCCACGGCCCCGGCAATGAGCTGCAGCGGCAGGTAGATGACCACCATGGTCAGCGCCCGGGGGATGTCGGTGAACAGCAGGAGCGCCATGGTGATGACGAAGGGGACGATGACGGCGATGGCCACCGTCACCTTCCACTTGGCCGACCTCTCGCTCCAGGAGCGCCGCGGCTTCTGCTGCTGCAGACGGACGGTCGACGACTCGTCGAACACGATCGTCGTCATGACGTCACCTTGCCGGTGCGGCTGACGATGAGATTGGCGATGACGTTGACACCCAGCGTCATCGCAAAGAGGAAGAAGCCGGCCGCCAGGAGCACCTGCTGCTCAAGAGAGCCGGATGCGTCGCCGAACTTGGCGACGATGAGCGTGGCCACGGAGCCGCCACCGGAGTACAGGACGTTCCACCAGTTGATGTCGTAGACGAGCTTGAGCACGAAGAAGACCGCGATGGTCTCGCCCAGGGCCCGACCCAGGCCCAGCATGATCCCGCCGACGATGCCGCCGCGCCCGAAGGGCAGCGCCACGTAGCGCAGCATCGTCCACATCGAGCAGCCCAGTGACTCGGCGGCATTGATGAGGTCCGGCGGGGTGCGGCCCAGCACCTCGCGGGTCACCGACGTGACGATCGGGATCATCATGATCGCCAGCACGACGCCCGCCGTGAAGGGCGTGCCGATGAAGCTGCCGTTCGTGCCGAAGATCGGGATCCAGCCGAGGTACTGGTTGAGCAGTGGCTGCCACTCGCCCGACGACACGGGCTGGAGCACGTAGAGCGCCCACAGGCCCAGGATGACCGACGGGATTGCCGCCATGAGGTCGATGACGTTGGTGAGCACCTTCGACAGCGGCTTGGGCGCGAGGAACACCAGGAAGATCGACAGCAGCAGCGAGGCGGGCACGGCGATGACGAGGGCCACGACCGACAGCAGCAGGGAGCCCCACAGCATGCCGCCGATGCCGTACACCGGCGGAGTGGCCGTGCTGTCCCAGGCGGTGGAGGTGATGAACGACAGTCCCTGATCGCGGATGACCGGAATGGCCTGAAGGCCCAGAAAGACGGTGATGCCCGCGAGCACGATGAGGGCGGTGAAGGCCGCCAGCGTGATGACTCGGTTGAAGATCCGGTCACCGCGGTGGCTCATTGCCGCGGCGGCGAGATCGCGACGGTCGTCGGCCACCACGGACATGACGTGATCCTCATGGGGCCCGGTTGCCGCGGAGGGGTGGGTCGGTTGACGGACCCGCAACTGTTGGTGAACGCCGGGTGAACAGGCCCTAGGACAGGCGCAGGTCCCACGCCTGGACGCTCGACCCGGCGGCCACGTGGGTGACGTCCTCGGGGATGACGAGCAGGGCGTCGGCCTGGCCCAGACCGCCCAGCACGTGCGAGCCCTGGCCGGTGCCGGTGAGCGAGAGTCGTCCGGGCGCAATGAAGCGGGCGCGCGCGAACTGGCGCTTGCCTCCCGGAGAGGTGAGGTCCTCCTCCAGGGTGGCGGTGACGAGCGGACGGTCCAGGTCCGCCAGACCGCGGAGGCGTCGTATGACCGGGCGCACGAACGCCTCGAACGACACGTAGCTGCTCACCGGGTTGCCCGGCAGGGTGAGGATCGGAATGCCGTCACCCACGCGCCCGAAGCCCTGCGGCATGCCGGGCTGCATGGCGACCTTGGCGAACTGCACGGTGCCCAGACGGCTCAGCACAGCCTTGACCGTGTCGTAGGCGCCCATGCTCACCCCACCGCTGGTGAGGATGAGGTCGCAGCGGTGGAACTGGTCCTCCACCGCGGTGACGAAGGCGTCGTCGTCGTCGACGATCGGCCCGACGCGGTAGGCCAGCGCACCCGCTTCGCGCGCGGCGGCCACCAGAAGGAAGCTGTTGGCGTCGTGGATCTGCCCCGGCCCCAGCGGATCCCCGGGTTCGACGAGTTCGGACCCCGTGGCGATGACGGCCACGCGCGGCTGCGGATGCACGCGCACGATGCCGTGGCCGGTGGCCGCGAGCAGGGCGAGCTGGCGCGAGCGCAGCTCGACTCCCGCCTCGAGCACCTCCTGACCCGCCTCGACGTCCTCACCGGTGCGACGGATGCAGGCGCCCACGTCGACACCCGCGTAGATCTGCACGGTGCGCGTGCCACCGTCGGTGCGCTCGACCGGGATGACCGCATCGGCACCATCGGGCATGGGTGCGCCGGTCATGATCCGCACCGCCGTGCCGCGCGTCACCATCACCTGCGACACCGACCCGGCGGCAACGTCGTCGATGACGCGAAGATCGACGGGTGCGTCGGCCGACGCGGACCGCAGGTCGGCGGCCAGGACCGCGTAGCCGTCCATCGAGGAGTTGTCGAAGGCCGGCAGGCTCACCGTGGAGCGCACGGGAGCGGCGAGCACGCAGCCGTCGACCGTCGACAGCGGAAGGTCGATGGGTGACAGGGGCGCGATGCCCTCCAGCACCCGTCCGCGGTAGTCGTCGACGCTCAGCACGCCGTCGACTCTAGGCGGTCGCCGAGGGGGACGCCTGGCCGTCGTGGGACGGGGCGCTCCCCGCGGGCGTCAGGAGCGCCGCTGAACCGAGTTGGCCACGCCCTTGGCGCCCATGTAGACCACGAGGAGCCGAAGCGGGACGGATGTCGCGTCCTTGTCGTTGTGGAACACCTTGGTCGCCTGGAGGAAAGCCGTGCCCTCGTTGTACTGCTTGGTGACGCCCGCGTCGTAGTCGACGGTGAGCGTGCCCTGGAGCACATAGACATAGGACGGCACGTTGTTCTTGTGCCACCCCGTCTCCTGGCCGGGCTGCAGCTCGACGATGACGCTGGTCACCTGCGCCGGCTTGGCCTTGGGGTAGGCGAGCTGCTGCTCGAGCACCGTCGTGGAGGCCGCGTCGAGGAGGGCCGACGGGCCCGCGGACCCCGACGGTGCCGGGGCGCCCGAGGCGTCGACGGCACCGGCACCCGAGGCGGCACTCGTGGGGGTCGTCGTGGCGGACGAGCCGCCGCACGCCGAGAGGCCGGCAGTGAGCGTCGCGACAACTGCCACGACCGCCGCGACGGCTGACACCCGGACCGGTCGAGGAGCCATGACCCCATTGCAGCACGATGGGCCCCATGTCCTCGCGATTGCCGGGCCCGACCGGGCGCCCGTCGGCGTGGACCACCCTGTTTCCCTCGCGCACGGTGCCCGTCACTCGCTGGCGGGCGCCATCACGCTGGCGGGCCCGACCGGGCACCCTCCTCATGGTCATCCTCGGTCTGTACCTGTTCGGAGCCGGTGAGGCATTCCTCGTCAACGCCGGACTCGGCGTGAGTCCCTGGGTCGTCCTCGCCGAGGGCCTGTCGCGGCGTCTGCCCCTGTCGATCGGTACCGCCACCTTCCTCATCAGCTGCGTCGTTCTCCTGGCGTGGATCCCGCTGCGGGAGCGACCGGGACTGGGCACGCTGCTCAACATCGTCGTCATCGCTGCGTCCCTACAGCTCATGACAATCGTGCTGCCGCATCCCCACGGGGTTCTCCTGCAGCTGGCGTTCGTGCTCGTCGGGATCGCCGTGGTCGGACTGGGCAGCGGGCTCTACCTCACCTGCAACCTCGGGCCCGGCCCACGCGATGGCGCGATGACTGGCATCCACCAGCGCACCGGCTGGCCGGTCGCACGCGTGCGACTGGGGATTGAGGCGATCGTCCTGCTGTGCGGCTGGCTGCTCGGTGGCACCGTCGGCATCGGCACGGTGATGTTCATGCTTCTCATCGGGCCATCGGTGGGCTACGGGCTGCGCTTTGCCGGGTGGCTCGGACGTGCCCGGTCGAGCGTCGTGGAAGACGAGTACCCCGAACTCGAGGCGTAGTCCGCGTGAACGCGGCGACCCCTACGCTGACGGCATGACCGACGCGCGCCTGTGGCTGGTGCGCCACGGCGAGACGCAGTGGAGCCGCGGCGGCCAGCACACCGGGCTCACCGACATCCCCCTCACCGACTCCGGTCGGGAGCAGGCGCGCATCGCCGGTACTGAACTGCGCGGCGTCACACCGGCCCTGGTCCTCGTGAGTCCGCTGGAGCGTGCGCGCGAGACGGCGGCGTTGGCGGGCCTGACGCCCGACGCGATCGACGATGACCTGCACGAGTGGGACTACGGCGCGTGGGAGGGACTCACGACCGCGCAGATCCGCGCGCAGCTCGACGACCCGACCTGGCTCATCTGGGACCACCCCATCCCGCCGGGTCGCACGCCCGGAGAGCAGCTCGACGACGTGGCCGCGCGCGTCGACCGGGTCATCGCCCGGTGCCTGCCGGTGCTGGAGGCCGGGAACGACGCGATCCTCGTGGCCCATGGCCACGTCCTGCGCATCCTGGCCGCCCGCTGGCTCGGCCTGCCCCCCATCGATGGGCGCCTGCTGGCGCTGGATCCCGCGCGGCTGTCGTCCCTAGGCTTCGAACACCACACGCACGTCATCCGATCGTGGAACGCCGATGCCCCGGAGGCCCCCCGTGCCCACTGACGTCCCGCCGCCCTTCACCCCCGAGCAGCGCGAGCGCCGCAAGCTGCGGCTGGCGATGACACTGCAGACCGTCGCCCTGGTGCTCATGGCGGGGTCGTGCGTGACCCGCGCCCTGGCCGTGGGCGTCGATGCCATCACGGTGATCCTGGGCGTCGTGGCCGTGCTCTTCGCCGTCGTGCTCGCCATCACCGTCACCGGGTACCGCCGAGTGAGCGCCTGATGCACCACTCCTTCGCCAGTGACAACTACGCCGGCATCCACCCCGAGGTCCTCGCGGCGATCGCCGACATCAATGGGGGCCACGAGGTCTCCTACGGCGACGACCCGGTCACTGAGCGCCTGCGCGTGTGCATCCAGCGGCTCTTCGGCCCGACCGCGCAGGTGTACCCGGTGTTCAACGGCACCGGCGCCAACGTCGTCTCGCTCCAGGCCCTCACCGAGCGCTGGGAGTCGGTGGTCTGCGCGGCCAGCGCGCACATCAGCGAGGACGAGGGCGGGGCGCCGGAGGTCATGGCGGGACTGAAGCTGTGGACCGTCCCGACGGCCGACGGCCTGCTCACGCCGGCACTCATCGACACCCAGCTGCGCGGCATGGGCTTCGTCCACCACTCGCAGCCGGCGGTCGTGAGCATCACCCAGAGCACCGAGCTCGGCACCGTCTACTCCGTCGAGCAGGTGCGCGCCATTGCCGATCACGCCCATGCGCACGGGCTGCACCTGCACATGGACGGGGCCCGGCTGTCGAACGCCGCCGCTGCCCTGGGCACGCCCTTGCGGGAGTTCACCGTCGACGCCGGGGTCGACGTGCTCTCGCTCGGTGGCACCAAGAACGGCCTGATGATCGGCGAGGCCGTGGTCGTGCTCAATCCCGACGCTGTGCGCGGGGTCGACTTCCTGCGCAAGACCTCCATGCAGCTGGCCAGCAAGATGCGCTTCATCAGCGCCCAGCTGCTCGCGCTGTATGACGGTGACCTCTGGCTGCGCAGCGCGTCTCACGCCAACGCCATGGCCAGCCGGCTCGACACCGCGCTGCGCGCCATCCCCGGCGTGGAGGTGCCGAGGCCGACCCAGGCCAACGCCGTGTTCGCACGGCTTCCCCGTCGGGTCATCCCGGATCTCCAGCACACGTTCCACTTCTATGAGTGGGACGAGACCGTGGGCGAGGTGCGGCTCATGTGCTCCTGGGACACCACCGCTGACGACGTGGATGCGCTGGCGGCGGCGGTCGCCGTGGCCGTTGCGGGGGCGTCGGCGTAGCATCGCCGCACCACCTCGGGGAGCTCGCAGGTTCAGCGGGCTGAGAGGGCGGATGCCTCCGCCGACCCGTCAACCTGATCTGGGTAATGCCAGCGGAGGGAAGCCATGCGACGTCTGTCCGTCCTCACCGTCCCGACTCTTGCGGCTGCGGCCGTTCTCCTGAGCGGATGCTCGAGTGCACCGACCAGCGCGCCGGCGAGTGCCTCTGCCACGGATGCCGGCACCGTGCGCC
>CAYFLO010000009.1:0-13244 GCA_964343995.1 uncultured Bifidobacteriaceae bacterium | reverse complement strand
CGACCCGTCAACCTGATCTGGGTAATGCCAGCGGAGGGAAGCCATGCGACGTCTATCTCTCGTCCTCGTCTCGACTGCTGCGGCCGTTCTCATGGCCGGATGCTCGAGTGCGCCGGCCAGTGCGCCGGCCAGTGCGCCGGCGAGTGCCTCTGCCACGGATGCCGGCACCGTGCGCCTGCTCGCCCACGACTCCTTCGCCGTGAGCGACGACGTCAAGGCCGCATTCGAGAAGGACACCGGACTTCACCTGGAGGTCGTCACCGCCGGCGACGCCGGCACGATGGTCGCCGGCGCGGTCCTGGCCGCCGGGGCGCCCACCGCCGACGTCATCTTCGGCGTCGACAACACGCAGGTATCGCGCGCGGCCAAGGCCGGGGTGTTCGCGCCCTACACGTCACCCGAGCTCGCCAGCGAGGTGACAGCCTTGAGCAAGGACACCGCAGGTGGACTGGTGACGCCGATCGACTTCGGCGATGTGTGCGTCAACATCGACACCGCGTGGTTCACAAAGAAAGGCCTCACGCCACCGACCACCCTCGACGATCTCGTCGCCCCCGCCTA
Source organism: uncultured Bifidobacteriaceae bacterium (assembly GCA_964343995.1). GTDB lineage: Bacteria > Actinomycetota > Actinomycetes > S36-B12 > S36-B12 > JBAWXR01. The sequence goes on along the minus strand of CAYFLO010000009.1, from coordinate 12,683 downwards.
CCGCGACCTTCTCGTCGTGGAGGATCCCGCGGCCTCCTCGCCGGGCACGGCGTTCCTGCTGTCCACCGTCGCCCGCTACGGCGATGCGTGGCCGGACTACTGGACGAAGCTGAAGGCCAATGGCGTCAAGGTCGCCTCGTCGTGGACCGATGCCTATGAAGGTGCCTTCACCGCCGGCGGCAAGGGCGGCGATCGCCCGCTGGTGGTGTCGTACGCCACCAGTCCGCCGGCCGAGATCGTCTACGCCGCCGATCCCAAGCCCGACAAGCCGTCCACGTCAGTCATGACCGACGGCTGCTACCGCCAGGTGGAGTACGCCGCCGTGCTCGCCGGCGCCGCGCGTCCGCAGGCCGCGCAGAAGGTCGTCGACTGGCTGGCCTCCCCAGCGGTGCAGGCCGATGTGCCGCTGTCGATGTTCGTGTTCCCCGCACGCGACGGCGTCACGCTGCCCGACGTCTTCACGAAGTTCGCCGCGAAGGTCGATCGCCCGCTCCAACTGGACTCCGCCACCGTGGCCGATCACCTCGACGGCTGGCTGTCCGACTGGGGCTCGGTGATGGGCCGCTGATCGCGCCCGCCTGGCTGCGCTGGACGTGGGTCCTGCCCGCGTCCTTCCTGGCCGTCTTCCTGGTGTGGCCGCTGGTCGCGCTGGGTACGCGCGTGGGTGCCTCGCTGCACCTGCCGTCGGGCATTGCCACGGTGCTCGCGCTGTCCACGGCGCAGGCGCTCGCCTCCACCCTGCTGGCCCTGGCTGTAGGTCTGCCCCTGGCCGGAGTGCTCGCGCGCTACCGCTTCCGCGGGCGCGCACTGGCACAGGCGCTGCTCACCGTGCCCTTCGTGCTACCGACCGTCGTCGTGGCCCTGGCCTTCCGGTCGCTCCTGGGCGCGTCACTGCCGCAGGGACTGGTGCTAGTCATCGTCGCCCACGCCTACGTCAACCTCGCCGTGGTCGTGCGCGTCGTGGGGTCGACGTGGTCCCAGCTCGATGACTCCTACGAGCGCGTCGCGCGATCCCTGGGAGCCGACGCGTTCACGGCCTTGCGCACCGTGACGCTGCCGTCGCTGCGCGGGTCGGTGCTGTCGGCCGCGGCCATCGTCTTCACCTTCTCCTTCACCTCGCTGGGCATCGCGCTGCTCCTGGGCGACGGCTCCACCCGCACCCTGGAGGCGGTCGTGCTGCGTCAGGCCGGCACCCTGCTGGACTTTCCCGGTGCCGCCGCGACCGCCCTGCTCCAGCTCGTCGTCGTGGTCGTCGTGCTCGCCGCCGGCGGACTGCTGAGCGTGCGATCGCCGCGGCGTCCGCTGCGCCCGCCGGCACCGAGTGATCCGCTCGGACGTGCCCGCGTGATCGTGCCCCTCGTCGCGCTGACGGGCGTCGTCATCGTCGTGCTGCCGCTGGTCGCGCTCATCATCGCGTCGCTGCACAGCACCCAGGGGTGGACGCTGCAGTGGTGGCAGTCGCTGGGGCGCGTCGACGCGGGCACCGACCGCATCGGTTCGCCACTGTCGGCCCTAGGCATGTCACTGGCGTACGCCGTCACCACCGCCGTGGTCGCCGGGATCGTCGGGGTCCTCGCGGCGATCACCGTGCTCACCCATGGACGCACCCGTGCGATCGCGCTGCTGGCGATGGCACCGCTGGGAGTCTCGGCGGCCACCCTGGGCCTGGGCACGGTGCTGGCCTTCGGGCGGCCACCGATCGACCTCCGCACCAGCGGCCTGCTCGTGCCCCTCGCCCACGCCCTCGTCGCCGTGCCGCTCGTCGTCGCCGTCGCGGCACCGGCCCTGCGCGCCGCCGACCCGCGACGCGCCCTCGTCGCTGCGAGCCTGGGCGCCGTTCCCACCCGCGCGTTCCTTGCGGCCTACGGCCACGTGCTGCGCACCGTCGCCGTTGCTGCGGCCGGGCTCGCAGCCGCGGTGTCGCTCGGGGAGTTCGGTGCCGCGAGCTTCCTGGCGCGTGCCGGCACCCCGACCGTGCCGCTGCAGATCGCGCGCCTGCTCGCCCGTCCCGGTGAGCAGGCCTACGGCGTCGCCGCCGCCCTCGCGGTGATCCTCGTGCTGCTCACCCTGGCGCTCACCTTGTCCGCCGATCGCATGGGACGGCGCACATGAACGCAACCCCCGCACGCCTGTCCGTGCGCAACCTCGTCATCGGCCATCGCGGCCAGCGCTATGCCGGTCCGCTGTCCTTCGACGTTGCGGCCGGCACCGTGCTGGCGATCGTCGGGCCCAGCGGCGTGGGCAAGTCGACCCTGCTGTCGACGATCCTGGGCGCGGTCGCGCCACTGGCTGGTCGCGTTCTCGTCGACGGCATCGACGTGACCGACATCCCCATCCATCGCCGCGGGGTGGGCATCGTCTTCCAGGAGCCGTTGCTGTTTCCCCACCTCGACGTCGCCGGCAACATCGCCTACGGCCTGCACCGCCAGCACATCGATGCACCGCAGGCGCGCGTCGAGGAGCTGCTCACGTGGGTCGACCTGCCCGGGCTCGGCAGCAGGCGCGTCGACACGCTCAGTGGTGGACAGGCTCAGCGCGTGGCGCTCGCCCGCGCCCTGGCACCACGGCCGCGGGTGCTGCTACTCGACGAGCCGTTCAGCGCACTCGACGCCGACCTGCGCACGCGCCTGGCCACCGACCTCGCCTCGCTCGTGCAGCGCGAGCAGGTGGCCGCCGTGCACGTCACCCATGACCTCGCCGAGGCCGAGGTCATGGCCGAACGCACCCTGCGCCTGACCCCCTGATTGCTACGGTGCGGCAGTGACGACGACAGCCACGGCCGCGACCCCCTCGACCCCCGCCGCACGGGGCGTCCTCACCGGCAGGTGGCGCCTGATGGCCGCCAGCTCGCTCATGCTGTTCGTCCAGCTGGCCCTCATCCGCTGGTCCGGCGCCAACCTCGTGCACCTGTCGTACTTCTCCAACCTCATCCTGCTGGCGTCGTTCCTCGGGATTGGCCTGGGCTTCCTGCGCTCGCGCCGCACCCACGACTTCGGGCCCTACACGCCGGTGGCCCTGCTCATCCTCGTGGCCTTCATCACCGTCTTCCCCGCGCGCATCGAGGGCTCGTCCGCCGACCTCATCTTCTTCACCGAGGTGCACCCCACCGGGGCGCCCACCTGGGTCACCCTCCCGCTTGTCTTCATCGTCGTCGCCGTCACCATGACCGGCTTCGGAGAGATCACCGGCCGCGCCTTCCGCGAGTTCGCCGCCCTCGACGCCTACCGATGGGACATCGTCGGCTCAATCGTCGGCACCCTGGCGTTCACCGCGATCTCGTTCCTGCGCGCACCGTCGTGGGTGTGGCCGCTCATCACCCTGGTGCTCTTCCTGGCCCTGTACGGCCTGAAGCTCCCGGTCATCTCGTGGGTGGCCATGGCGGTGATCATCGCCTCGCTCGTCGTGGAGTCGCTCGGTGCCGGCATCTCGTGGTCGCCGTACTACAAGGTGCACACGCAGACCTTCACCCTCGACAACGGCTACAGCTACACCGCCCTGCAGGTCAATGGCATTCCACATCAGGCGGTCATGGACGTGCAGCAGCGGCTGCGCAACGAGCCGATGTACGGCAAGCCCTACGAGCGCGCCGTCGGCAATCCCCTCAACGACGTGCTCATCGTCGGCGCGGGCACCGGCACCGACGTCGCCCTGGCCCTGGCCAACGGCGCCAAGCACGTCGACGCCGTCGAGATCGACCCGCGCATCGCCCAGATCGGCGAGCAGGTCAACCCCAACAAGCCTTACGACGACCCGCGGGTGAGCCTGCACATCAACGACGGACGCGCCTTCCTGTCGAGCACCGACAAGAAGTACGACCTCATCCTGTTCGCGCTGCCGGACTCCCTCACCCTGGTGTCCGGCGCCAGCCAGCTGCGCCTGGAGTCGTACCTGTTCACCCAGCAGTCGTTCCAGGCCGCCCGCGACCACCTGAAGGACGACGGCGTCTTCGCGATGTACAACTTCTATCGCGAGCCCTGGCTGGTCAATCGCCTGGCCGGCACCCTCGACCAGGTCTTCGGCCATCCCCCGTGCGTCGACAGCATCACCGTCGTGCAGTCGATCGCCGTCATCACCGTGGGCAAGGACCAGGCCAAGGCCGTCTGCGCGCCGGGCACTGTGTTCGATGCGGCCGCCATCGTCGCCTCCGGCGACACCGTGCCCGCGCCGTCCACCGACGACCATCCGTTCCTGTACCTGCGCGAGCGCACCATTCCGCCGCTCTACCTGATCGTCATCGCCCTGATCCTGCTGGCATCGGCGATCGGCATCCGGGTCTTCGGCGGCCCCTACCGGGCGATGGCCGGCTACCTCGACCTGTTCTTCATGGGCTCGGCGTTCCTGCTCCTGGAGACCCGGTCGGTCACCACGTTCGCACTGCTGTTCGGCACAACCTGGCTGGTCAATGCCCTGGTCTTCGCCGGAGTGCTGGCCGCCGTGCTCCTGGCCATCGAGGTCACCGCCCGACGGCGCACGCCGCTTCCGAGGTGGGCGATCATCACCGCACTGTTCGCCTCCCTCGTCGTGGCCTTCCTCATCCCCAACTCCGCGCTGCTCGGCCTGCCCGTACCGCTGCGGCTTGTCACGGCGATTGTGCTGGCCTTCGCACCGGTGTTCTTCGCCAACCTGCTGTTCACCAGTCGATTCAAGGTGGCGGCCAATCCCACGTCCGCCTTCGCGGCCAACCTCTTCGGTGCCATGGTGGGCGGGTGCCTGGAGTACCTGTCGCTTCTCATCGGGTACCGACTGCTCCTGGTGGTCGCCGCGGCGCTGTACCTCGTCGCGGTGATCGTCATGCAGCGTCGATCCGCGCGCGATCCGATGCCGGCGGGCACAGGAGGCTGACATGAGCGATCGTCCGCTCGAGGCGGGGATCCAACGCGACTTCCGCGAGCGGATGTCGTACTCGGACTACCTGCGCCTGGACCTCCTGCTGGCCGCCCAGCAGCCGGTGAGCGATCCGCCGCGGCACGATGAACTGCTCTTCATCATCCAGCACCAGACATCCGAGCTCTGGCTGAAGCTCATGCTCCACGAGCTGCTCGCCGCGCGTCGACTCCTCGCCGCCGACGATCCCGCCCCGGCGCTGAAGAACCTCGCTCGCGTCAAGCACATCCTGCACACCCTGATCGAGCAGTGGAACGTGCTCGCCACCCTCACCCCCAGTGAGTACGCGGAGTTCCGCAACTACCTGCAGAGCGCATCCGGGTTCCAGTCGTGGCAGTACCGCGCGATCGAGTTCATCCTGGGCAACAAGGACAACGCGATGCTGCAGGTGCACGACCACGACGTGGCGGTGTACGAACTCCTCGTCGAACTGCGCGACTCCCCCAGTCTGTACGACGAGTTCTGGCGCTGGCTGGCCCGTCGTGGGTTCGCGATCCCGAGCGAAGTGCTCGAGCGCGACGTCCGCGAGACCTGGCACCTGCACCCCTCGCTGGTGCCGGCGATTCAGGACATCTACCTGCACACCCACGAGCACTGGTCGGAGTACGAGGCGTGCGAGACGCTCGTCGACGTGGAGGACCGCTTCCAGACCTGGCGCTTCCGGCACCTGAAGACCGTCGAGCGCATCATCGGCTCCAAGCCCGGCACCGGTGGGTCCTCAGGCGTGCCGTTCCTTCGCAAGGCCCTGGAGCTCACGTTCTTCCCCGAGCTCTACGCCGTGCGCGCCGTCATCGGCGAGTAGCCGGTGCCACGCACGACCGTCCTCGTCCCCTACGACCGGCTGTCGCGCCGGCACGGGGCACTGACGCACCTCGACGCCCGCACGCATGACGTCCTCATCGTCGACAGCGCCCGCATGCACGCGTCCCAGCCGTGGGGCGCCCAGCGCCTTCTCTTTCTGCACTCCTGCGTCGCGCACCTCGCCGCCGAACTGGAGGCACAGGGGATCACCGTCCACCGCATGAATGCCGACACCGTGGCCGATGGCGTGCGCGCGCACATGGCGGCCACGGGATCGGCCGTCACCTGCACACGACCGTCGTCGTTCGCCCTGGAGCGTGCGCTCACGCAGGCCGGCGTCACCTTCGACGACGACACCGGGTTCCTCACCTCACGCACCGAGTTCGCGCAGTGGGTTGGCGGCCAGCGCTCCCTTCGCATGGAGTCGTTCTACCGCTGGCAGCGCACCCGACTGGACGTCCTCATGGACGGCGACCAGCCCGTCGGCGGCACCTGGAACCTCGATGCGGAGAACCGGCTGCCGCCTCCGCGGGGCGCGCACGACTGGCCCGAACCGCTGACGCACGAACGTGATGCGGTCGACGACGCGGTCGCCGCCGAGCTCGCCACGCGGGGGCTCATCCCGGCGGGCGCGCGACTGAACTCCTCCTGGGCGACGACGCGTGATGGCGCCGTTCGTCAGCTCGAGCACTTCATCGAGCATGTGCTGCCGCAGTTCGGCCCGTACGAGGATGCGATGCCACGCGGCACCTGGTCGGTCCACCACTCGCTGCTGTCGCCCTACCTCAATGTCGGGCTCATCGATCCCGACGAGGTCGTCGCGGCGGCCGAGCGCCGGTTCGCCCGCGGCGACGTGCCCCTGGCGTCGATGGAGGGGTTCATCCGCCAGGTCATCGGCTGGCGTGAATACGTGCACGGGCTGTACTGGCATCTGGGTCCGTCCTACCGCGAGCACAACGCCCTGGCCGCCGACCGGCCGCTGCTGCCCGTGCTCACCGAACCGTCGCGCAGTCAGATGGCCTGCGTGACCTCGATCGTCGCCGACATCGACGAGCGCGGTTGGGTGCACCACATTCCGCGGCTCATGGTGCTGTCGAACCTCGCCCTGCTCACCGGGGTGGTGCCGCAGGAGTTCCTGGACTGGATGCGCCGGGTCTTCATCGACGCCCACGAATGGGTCATGGTGCCTAACGTGATCGGTATGGGCCTGCACGCGGACGGCGGCCAGATGATGACCAAGCCCTACGCGGCCGGCGGTGCGTACATCAGCCGGATGGGTCAGTACTGCGGCGACTGCCGCTACGACCCCAAGCGACGCACCGGAGACGACGCATGCCCGTTCACCACGCTGTACTGGGACTTCCTGGACCGGCATCGCGAGCGTTTCCTGCGCAACCATCGCATGGCCACGCAGGTCCGTGGCCTGGATCGCCTGGCCGATCTGGAGGCCGTGCGTGAACGCGCCGTCGTCGTCCGCGACGGATTGGAGCGCGACACCGTCTAGTCGCCGCGATCTTCACTCGCGGGCGCAGTCCTAGGACAACTCCGGCAGTGTCATCGCATCGGCCTGCCGGCAAGTGGCTCCCGCACAGGCGACCAGTGCGTTGAGCTGGGCATTGAGCGCATCGAGGAGCGCGCCCGGCGCCGTCCCGGCAATGTTGACGAGCTCATAGGGATCACGAAGCCGGTTGTAGAGCTCGAGCTCGCCACTGCCGCTGCGCACGTAGAGCCACTGCCGGGTGAGCAGCGCCTCGAAATGGTGGGGGGCAAGAAGCTGGTAGTCCGGGTCGCCGGGCTGGGAGTCGCCCACATTCTCGGTGAGAACGCCGGTGCGCCATGCCACGGCGGAGTCAGTGGATGCCGACAGCAGCGGCAGCATGCTGCGCCCGTCGACCCAGTCGGGAGCGTGGGCACCGAGCGCCGCGGTGATGGAAGGGCCCAGGTCGGTCTCGGACACCATGTCGTCGACGACCTTGCCCGCCGGCACTCCCGGGCCGATCGCGACCATCGGCACAACGGTGTCGGTGTCGAAGGCGGTGCGCTTGCCGCGCGGGATGCCGTAGCTGCCGGCGTGGAAGCCGTTGTCGGACGTGACGATGACCAGGGTGTCGTTGAGGTGTCCGCTCGCCTTCAACTCAGCCATGACGGTGTCGACGGAGTCCGCCACCGATTCAGCCGACTCGGCGCGCTGCCGCCAGGTGGCGTCGATATCAGCGATCGCCGTCGGGTCCAGGGCGCTCACCGGCGCCAGCCACGACGGCGGATTGGTCACCAGGGTGTTGAACGCAGGATCGCGCGGGGCGCGAGAGCCCGCGTGGGAGCCGATATGCCGGGGCGCCACCGGCGCGGGCAGGTGCGGGGCGAAGGTCGCCAGTTCCAGGAAGAACGGTGCCGACGGGGTGCCCGGGGACGGGGCCTTCGTGGCGTCACGCAGGAACTTCGCGGCCTGAGCGTTGATGACGTCGCCGATGTAGTTCGTGGGCTTGCTGCCGTGCTTGACGATCGTTCCGTTGACGTTGAGCAGATAGTCATAGCCGCCGTAGGGTGCGGCGCGCGAGGCCGGCACAACGAAGGTGTCCCAGCCCGGGGGCACGAGGGTCTGCTCCGCCGGCGTCTCCGGGTACTGGTTGAGGTATTTGCCGACCAGGCCCGTCGTGACACCCGCATCGTGCAGCCAGACCGGAAGGCAGTCCTGGGGGTAGCCGTCATTGCGGAAGGTGGGCCAGCCACCTCCGGTCTCGACGGTGTTGGAGATGACCCGGTGGTTGTGCACGTACTGGCCGCGGAAGATGGTCGTGCGCGACGGACAGCACAGGGATTCGGAGACCACGTAGTTGGTGAACGTCGTGCCCTGCGCCTGCAGGGCCGCCAGCCGCGGAATCTCACGCCACAGCTTCCAGTCCATGTCGTCGGCGAGCACGAGCACGACGTTGCGGATCTGGGACTGCGGCTCGGGAGCACTGGAGGGGAAGGTCACGCTGGGTACCGGCGACGCCGCTGGTGAGACCGCCACGAAGGGCTGGCCGCGATGGCCGTAGCGCACGGCAAGACCAGCGAGGGCCGCCACGACCAGGGCCACCGTGACGACCGCCACCACGACCGTGGTCAGGGTGCGACGGCGGACGGGCATCGGGACAGATTACGGGCAGGCCCGCACCTGCCGGGGCACCCGCTGACCGCGCTTCAGCCCGAGGTCAGAGAGGTGGTTCCGACACGCACGCATCATTCCGCCACCTGCGCGCTGCCAGGACGCCGACCTATTCGGCCCCACAGTGACAGGATTCGCGCATGTCGTGGAGATTCGCCCGAGCCGACAGCGCCTACACGCCCCAGGAGGAGTGGTCACGGCTGCGTCGCGCGACCTACGCCGCCCTCGGCGCGCTGGTGTCGTTCGCCGTCATCGGCCTCTTGGCCGAACTGACCCATGTGACCTTCCTGTTCCCCTCGCTCGGCCCGACCTTCTTCCTCCTGTTCTACGTGGCGATGTCGCGGCAGGCCGCCCCACGCAACGTGGTGTGCGGTCAGGCCATCGGGGTGGCGAGCGGAGCCCTGGCCGTGTTCGTCGTGGGCTTGTGGGGACGCCCCGTCGATCTCACCGACATCTCCTGGCGGCGCTACGTGGCGGTGCTCATCGCCATCACGCTCACGGTCGGGGTGATGATCGCGCTGGGCGTCGAGCACGGGCCGGCCGCGGCCACCACCCTCATTGTCGCCCTCGGCGTTCTGCACACCACGACCGACCTCTTCGCCGTCGTCGCCAGCGTGCTGGTGGCCCTGGTGATCGCCTTCGTCATCAACAGGGCGGCAGGGCTGCCCTACCCGTGGTGGGCACCGCGGCCGCAGGCGTCCTGACGGAACGCGCGTCACCGTGGAAGGCATTCGCCCAAGCCCGCTCGATCTGCGCTGACGTGAGGTGCTGCGCACCGTCGATCGTGTAGCGCCCGACGGCGAATGCCTGTGGGTGGGCCTGGCGGAGTTCCTCCGCGAGGCCGATGGGAATGAAGCGCATCCAGTAGTCAGGGGTACCGATCCATGCATGCATGTTGGGGCGTGAGCGCAGCGCAGCCAGTCGTGCAGTGACGTTGTCGTCGGCACCTGACGTGCGGTCTGCCCGGCGACGTGGAAGTCCCGGAAGGTCGGCGATCCGAGTCATGTCCGGGTAGATATCCCGGTAGCGGAACGTCACGTCCGCCACCCGGGCCCAGTCGACCGAGATCGACAGGAGGCGGCTGGCGCATTCACTGAACGCGAATGCTGAGAATGCCGAGTCGGCGGGCGTGGCTCCGACCAGTTCGGTGAAGCAGCGGCCGCCCAGCCACTCATTGACCTGTGGCTCGAACTGAGCGAAGTGGAGCATCGACACCAGGACGTCGAGGGGATGGCGCACGGGAGTGACGATCGAGAAACCGCGGTCGCGAAGCGACGACTCGGCCGCACACGAGTAAGGGGCGTGGACCTGGACGATGGCGTCACGACTCAGGGGAGCCTGGAGGACGAGGGGGTCATGGCTGGCGGCCTCGGCCAGGCCATAGGCATGCGCCAGGACCGTGCGCGTGGCGGTGTTCCCTGAGCGGGGGGTACCGACGACGACAAGCACCTCACGCACTATGCCATGTCCCCCTGTCGGGGACACCTCAGGTTTAACTCAGTTTCACCAAGTTTTTCCCCGGCACGGGGCGTGGCCCTCTCCTTCTCCAGCCCTTCGCCGGCTGGCCCAGGGCCGACATGCAGGCGAGGGCTCGTCCTTCCACAATGGCGTGATGGAGCCGGTCCTCGTCTACGACGGCGCGTGCCCGATGTGCACGTCGGCCGTCGAGCGAGCCCGGGCGATTGCCCCGGGTGTACGCACCGTGCCCTACCAGTCGGCGGACCTCGCGGCCCTGGGCCTCACCGCCGAGCAGTGCGCCCGGGCGGTGCAGTGGGTCGACGCCGACGGCGTGAGCGAAGGGGCCGATGCGGTCCAGGCGGTGCTGCGGAGCGGACGGCGGCCGTGGGCCCTGCTCGGCGCAGCGATGTCAGCTCCCGGGTTGCGGGCCCTGTCCCGTCACGGCTACGGGTTCGTCGCCCGCCGTCGTCGGCGCTTCAGCTTTGCGCGCCTTGCGCCAGCGCTCGAACCACTGGAGTCCGAACCACACGGCCGCGGCAAGTGCGGCACCCAGCAGTCCATCGATGACGTAGTGCTCCCCTGAGTAGACGAGCATCGCCAGCATGGCCACCGGGTAGAGCACGAGCAGCGGCACCGCCCACCAGCGCCACTTCTTGGGCGTGCGGGAGTACAGGAAGAGCGAGACGAGCACGGCGAATCCGGTGTGCAGGCTGGGGATCGCCGCCACCGGGTTGGCGAAGGCCCGCCCGGTGCTCACCAGTTCGCCCGCCGGGTGCAGGCCGATGCTGTCCAGTCCCCGGATGGCGATGCGATTGATGGGCGGCAGCAGGTGCTCGACGCTGTTGGCGTACCACGGTGGGGCCGTGGGGATGAGCGCGAAGAAGATGAGGGCGATGACCGAGGTGAGCGTGACGACCAGGGCCCAGTTCCACCACTCGCGCCGGCTGCGCAGGTACAGGTACGCCGCGATGATCCACGCCGCCATGAAGTGGCTGATGTAGATCAAGGCGCCCACCTGGTCCCACCAGTGCACGGCGTACGGGTCGTAGAAGTGCCGCTGCAGCCAGACGGTGGGGACGACTCCGTTGAACATCAGCTTGTCGGCATTGATCCCGAACTCCACCTGCACCGGGAAGTTGAAGTTGCGGGCGCCGGCACGCGAGAGGTCGTACAGGTAGAAGACGCCGACGAAGATGCCCCAGTCGACAATGACCCACTTCATCCGCTTCCACGGGCGACCGATGGCGATGACGAGGAAGCCGCTGATGATCCACAGGGTCTGCGTGAGCCGGTCGAAGGGAAGGCCGCGGGTGAGGAAGCTGTAGAGCATGAGGGTGAGCCACACGGCGATCGCGATCCGGCCGATCATGCGGCGGCGGGGGCTCACGGTGACCTTCGCTGCCGCGCCGGCGGTGGTCGCAGTTGCGTCAGGAGTCGGCTCAGGCACGGTGGGGGTGGCCTCGTCGGACGTCACAGGTCCCGCGGTCATCGCGGACTCCGGCGCGGCTCCATGACCGGCAAGCGTACGTCAGGTGAACGAGTGGCCGGTCAGCCCCGGGAGGCCGGAGACGACGGCACCATCGGATCGATGATGTCGATCCCCGTCGGCGTGGAGACCACGCGATAGTCGGCCACATCACCGACCATCGTGGCGTTCACCTCACCGGCGGCGATCGCCTGCGTGTACCGCCGGAAGTCGGCCTCGACCTGGTCGGCGTAGGCCGTGCTGAACGCCTCCACCGCCTGATCGAACTTGTCGCTGGTGCCCAGGTACGCGTCGATGGCCACCGCGTCGCCGGCACGGGCGTGGGCGCGCGCCAGCGCCCGTCCGCAGAACACCGCGTAACCCGGCAGCGAGCCGGCATCCAAAGCGGACGGATCGGGGGCGAACTTCATGTCGCGCAGCTGACGCACGTAGTAATCACGACCCACCGTGGTGGTGGCATGGCCGAGGAACACGTCCGATGCCGCCTGCATGAGCTGCTGTCCGGCGACGACGCGCAGGGACGACGACTGCAGTTCGCTCGCGCCCGTGAACGGCTCGAGCACACTGGTGACCGCCTGCTTGGCCTGCAGGGCGATGACATCGCCCGGGTCGCGTCCTTCCATGAGCAGGACGAAGGCGAGGAGGCCCACGCTGCCCACGCCGACGACCTTGTGGGCGAGATCGATGACGTGGTAGCGGTGGAGCAGCAACTGTCGGTCGCGAGCGAGCGTCTCGCGGTAGGAGTCCATGAGCCGGATGAGTGCCTGCGCTCCGTCGCTGTCGATATCGACCGGGATGAGCAAGGGAGGCTGTCGCAACCAGCGACGGTGCCCGTCGACCATCTCCGTGGTCTTCGCCAGAGCGGTCCAACCGGTGCGTTCACTAGCCGACTCCACACCCTTGTCG
>CAYFLO010000008.1:0-19868 GCA_964343995.1 uncultured Bifidobacteriaceae bacterium | reverse complement strand
ACGCGCTACCGCAAACTCGTCAACCGCGCCTTCACGGTGCGGCAGCTGGCGTGGATGGAGCCGCTTGTCGCCGACGTCGCCGGCCAGATCGCGCAGAGCCTGCCCGACGGCGAGATCGTCGATGCGATGACACGCATCACCATTCCATTGCCGGTGTGGGCGATCATGCGCATCCTGGGCATCGACGATCGCTACCGCGACGACCTGCGTCGCTGGTCGGACTCCTCCACGGCCACCCTGGGCGGCACCCTGAGTGCGCAGGGGTGGCTGCAGGCCGAGCGCGACGTGCTGGAGCTGCAGCAGGTCATCTGCGCCCTGCTCGACGAGCGTCGCGAGGAGCCGCGCGACGACCTGCTGTCGACCCTTGTCACTCCCGCCGAGGGCGAGGAGCCGCTGGGTAACCGCGAACTCGTGTGGCTCGTGCGCGAGCTCATCGTCGCCGGCAATGAGACGACCATCCGTGCCCTCGCCGACATCCTCGTGCAGATCGATGAGGTCCGGCGCACCACCGACCCGCTCGTGTGGGATCGCATCCGCGACGACGAGGTCTATCGCCGCGGTGTGGTGGAGGAGGGCATTCGGCTTGCCTCACCGGTCATGGGCCTGTGGCGGGTCACCACGCGCGACACCGAGCTCGGCGGTGTTGCGCTCCCCGCGGGGTCGACGCTCTTCCTCGCCTACGGGTCGGCCAACCGCGATCCGCACGTGTTCGACGACCCCGACGCGTTTGATCCGCTGCGGGCCAACGTGCGCGAGCACCTGGCCTTCGGCCACGGCATCCACGTGTGCGTGGGCGCGGGATTGGCGCGCATCGAGGCGGAGGCGGCGCTGCAGGCGCTGGGCGAGGCAGTCACCGCCCTGGAGGTCGTCGACCCTGCTGCGCTGCGCTACGGCCCCAGCTACGGGCTCCGCGGGCTGACCGCCCTGCCGGTGCGCGTGCACCGTCGATGAGCGAGCGGTCGGCCGGCGAGGTCGTCACCGCGCTCATCCGCGCGTGCGAGCAGCGCGACCTGGATGCCGTGTGCGCGCTGGTCACCGACGACATCGCCTACGACAACGTGCCCATCGGTGTGGTGCACGGCCCCGAGGGGGTGCGCTCGGTGCTCTCCGGCGGCGTGACCCAGGCCGCCAGCGAGGTGCGCTGGGAGGTGCTGGTCCAGGTCGAGCAGGGCGACACCGTCATGCACGAGCGCATCGACCGCTTCCTCGTCGACGGCCGCTGGGTGGAGATCCCTATCGCGGCGCTGTTCCGCGTGCGTGACGGGCGGGTGGCGCTGTGGCGCGACTACTTCGATCTGGAGTCCTACCGGCGCCAGCGCACGCCCCCCTCGTAACAGGCTCGAAGCAGGCTCAGTGACCTGCGTCACGACGTGCAAAGGACGGGACCAAAGGCCCTGGTGACTCACCCTCGTGCGCGGGACCGTGGATGCGTCTGCACGACCACAGGAGGTCACCATGCGCAAGAAGGTTCTCGTCCTCGGGGCGAACTTCGCCGGACTCACCGCCGCCCTCGCGGTCCAGCACGAACTGCACGGAGATGTCGACGTCACCGTGCTCAGTGATCGTGACTACTTCCTGTTCAACCCTTCGCTCATCTGGCTGCCGTTCGGCAAGCGGACGGCGAAGACGGTCACCTTCCCCGTCGCTCCCACCTTCGAGGCAGCGGGAGTCGATTTCCGCATCGATGCGGCTGAGGTGATTGATCCGACGGCGCGCACAGTGACCACGGCCAGCGGCGCGGTGCTCTCCTACGACTACCTCGTCATCGCCACCGGAACCATGAACAAGCCCTCTCCCGTCCCGGGGCTCGACGAGAACACTCACTCGATCACCACGCTCGCGGGTGCCGAGGAGATGGGCGTGGCCTGGAAGCAGTTCCTCGAGCGGCCGGGCAAGCGCATCGTCGTGGGCGCAACCCAGGGAGCCAGCTGCTTCGGCGCGGCCTACGAGTTCCTGTTCAACACCTCCTACCAGCTTCGCAAGGCCGGACTGAAGAAGGAGGTCGAACTCACGTACGTCACCTCCGAGCCCTTCCTCGGCCATTTCGGGATCGGCGGCCTGCCGCATGGTGATCAGCTGCTCGGGATGTTCCTGAAGAAGGAGAAGATCGCCTCCCACATCAACACGGCCTTCGACTACGTCGATGAGGGTGCGATCGTCACGACGACCGGTGACAAGGTTGAGTTCGACCTGGCCATGATCGTGCCGCCGTTTGTGGGTCAGCCATTCCTGTCTCGCACGGAGGGGCTTGCCAACGCCGGAGGCTTCGTGCCGGTGCGCGACACCTACCAGTCCACGACGTGGGATGACATCTACGCCGTGGGGCTTGCCGCCGCCGTCAACGTGCCGTGGACCACGCCCACCCCGGTCGGCGTGCCCAAGACCGGATTCCCCAGTGAGCAGATGGCGCACGTGGCGGCACGCAACATCGCCGCACAGATCCGCGGTGGGGAGCCGGTTGCCCACAAGGAGTTCGGTGACATTCCCGCTGTGTGCATCATGGATGCGGGCAACAACGGCGTGTTGATCCTCGCCGACAAAATGCTTCCGCCTCGCAAGCACGGGGTTCTGATTCCTGGTCCGCAGAACCACGCGTTCAAGTTGGCCTTCGAGAAGTACTTCATGTGGAAGATGAAGGGTGGTCACGTCACTCTTCCATGAGCGACGCCGGTTACCCACAGCGATCGGGACTGGTCGGGGGGGTCACGGCGGCGGCGACTAGCCTGACGCCGTGACCGACCCCCACCCCGTGCCCCCTGAGGAGCCGACGGCGCACCCGCTCGCCGCGCTCATCGGCGGTCCACGGGGCGCGATCGAGAGCATCTCCCCGCCACTTGTCTTCGTCGCGGTCTTCGTCGGCACGAACTCCATCAGTTGGGCCGTCGGTGTGGCGGTGGCCCTGGCCGTGGCGTTCGCCGTCTGGCGTATCGCCGAGGGCCGTCGGCCGACCCGCGTGGTCTGGGCGCTGCTCGTCGTGATGATCAGTGCCTACGTGGCGGTCAAGACCAACAGCGCGGTCGCGTTTTTCTGGCCGCGGGTGCTCATCAATCTCATCTCCGCGTTGGCCTTCGCCGTGTCGATCCTCGTGCGCTGGCCGCTTCTGGGCGTCATCGTCGGGCCGATCGCCGGCACGCGCATGCGCTGGCGTCAGGACCCCGACCTCGTGCGCGCCTACGGGCGCGCGAGCTGGCTGTGGGTCGCCCTGTGCCTCCTGCGCGCCGCCGTGCTCTTCCCACTCATCGAGAACAACCTGCTGTGGGGCCTGGCGGTGACTGGCGCAATCTTCTACGGGCTGGTCGCGCTCACGGTCTACCTGTCGTGGCGGGTCATCCGACGCTCACTGCCGCCGGACCACCCCGGACTCCGGCACCCCCGCATCCCGGCCGCATGACCCACTACGCCTCCTGGACCGTTGTCGCCCGCGGCGAGGCGATGGCCTACGACGAGCACCTCGCGGCACAGGACCTCAAGCGCTGGATCGAGGGCTCCGCACTTCTCGGCGTCACCGTGCGCGGGATGTACGACGTGTCCGGCATGCGCGAGGAGGCCGACCTGCTGCTGTGGCTGCACGGCCCCAGTGCCGAAGGACTTCAGGCCGCACTTCGGGCATTCCGTCGCACCGGTGCGGGTGAGTCGACGGAGACGGTGTGGACGGCCATGGGTGCGCACGATGCCCGCGAGGTGTCACGCGGACACGTGCCGCCATTCCTTGACGTGCTGCAGGCGGGTGCCTGGGTGAGCGTGTGCCCGGTGAGCCCCACTCCGGAGTGGATGGCCCTGGCCGACCAGGAGCGGCGCGAAATCATCGACGAGCGGGGGCGCGCCATCGCCAAGGTCCCCGGTGCCCAGGTGTCGATCCTGCCGTCGCTGGGACTGTCGGACTACGAGTGGCTGCAGGCGATCGAGGCGCCCACGGCAGGCGCGCTCGTTGATGCCGCACGAGCTCTGCGCGCCGCGTCCGACGGTGCCCTGCACGACGACGCGCCGTACTACGCGGGCCGACTCATCGACCATCGCGAGGCGGTCGACGTTCTGCGGTAGCGCGGAAGCGGTCCGTCAGCCCTGGCGCTCGGCGAGCTTGCGGAAGATCGGGCGCGGCAGCACCTTCAGTGCGCCCATGACGAACTTCAGCGGTCCGGGTGCGTAGACCACGCTGCGGCCCTGTCGGAGTGCCGCCACCGTGGCCCGACCCACGTCCTGCGGATCGATGGTCATCGGTGCCTCGGGAAGTCCGGCGGTCATACGTGTGCGCACGAAGCCGGGGCGCACGATGAGCACGCGCGCACCGGAGCCGTGCAGCGCGTCGCCGAGGCCCTGGGCGAACGCGTCGAGCCCGGCCTTGGTCGATCCGTAGACGAAGTTCGATCGCCGCGCGCGATCGCCGGCGACGCTGGAGAGCACGACCAGCCAGCCGTGGCCTTGCAGCCGGAGGCGTCGCGCGACGTGCAGCGCGACACTGACGGCCCCGGTGTAGTTCGTCGACGCGACCGCGACGGCCGCGGCCGGATCGGCTTCCGCCTGCGCCTGGTCACCGAGCACGCCGAAGGCGAGAACCACGACGTCGATGTCACCCGCGTCGAACACGGCGTCGACGAACGCTCCGTGGCCGGCGGTGTCGAGGGCGTCGAACGGGGCTGCGCTCACGTGGGCGATTCCGAGCGTGGCGACCTTGGCCACGGCCTCGTCCAATGCCGCCGACGGGCGGCCGGCCAGCACCACCCGCTGCAGGCGCTGGCGCGGGAGTGCCGCCACCACATTGAGCGCAATCTCGCTCGTGCCACCGAGCACGAGCACGGACTGCGGCTCGCCGAGGGCGTCCATCATCGATATCTCCCGAGGGTCAGGTGTGCGGGGGTCACAGTCCCACGCGGCGGGCCAGGTCGGAGGTGAAGACACGGTCCGGGTCGAGCAGGGCGCGCTGAGCGCGCCACTCCTCCAGGCGCGGATACGAGGCCGCCATCATCGCCGGCGACATCCGCGAGTCCTTGGCCAGGTAGAGCCGGCCGCCGGCGGCGAGCACCTGCGCATCCAGGTCGTCGAGCACGGCGGACAGTCCATCCACGCGCGCCGGGACGTCGAGGGCCAGGGTCCACCCGGGCGAGGGGAACGACAGCGGGCCGGCGTTGGCTGCACCAAAACGCTTCAGGACGGTGAGGAACGACGGGGCCCCGATCGCCCGCAGCCGGTCCAGGGCCACGCGCACAAGATCGCCCGCAGAGTCCGGGACGACGAACTGGTACTGCAGGAATCCGCCGGGTCCGTAGACGCGGTTCCAGTCGAGCACACCGTCGAGGGGATGGAAGAAGGCGGGAATCGACTGGTGCTCGCCCACGCGATGCTTGGGAGCCTTGCGGTACCAGGCCTCGTTGAACGCGCGCACCGACAGCGGCGACAGCAGGCCTCCGGGCACGATCGCGGGCGCACGCAGGCGCGGCTTGGGGTCGTAGGCGAGGTCGGCGGGCGACGACGTGCCGGTCGCGTGATCGCCGCGGGTGAGCACCCCGCGTCCTGACGGCGACAGGGAATCGATCCACGCGACGCTGTAGCGATAGGCGTCGTCACCGTCGACCATCGCGGCCATCACCGCGTCGAGGTCGGCGAGGCGGTCGGTGTCGACACTCATTTGCGCGCTGGTGATCGGGATGAGGTCGAAGGTGGCCTCGGTGACGACACCGGCCAGTCCCATGCCACCGACGACCGCCCAGAATCCGGGGTCCTGCGGGGTGAGCGTGCGCACGTCACCGCGACCGTCGACGACGGACATCGCCTGCACATGCGCGCCGAAGGTGCCTTCGACGTGGTGGTTCTTGCCATGGATGTCGGCCGCGATCGCACCACCCACGGTGACCATGCGGGTGCCCGGGGTGACCGGCACGAACCAGCCCGACGGCACGAGCGTGCGCAGCAGGGCGTCCAGGCTCGCCCCCGCACCGGCCGTGACCGTGCCCGTCGTGGGATCAAGGGTCGCCGCGTCGAGTGCAGAGAGGTCCAGAAGAGTTGCGCCGCCGGACTGTGCGGCATCGCCGTACGAACGGCCGAGGCCACGGGCGAGCACACCGCGCGGTCCGGCACCGCGCACCTCGCGCACGATGTCGTCGACGCTGGCGACTGCGGCGATGCGCGCCGATGACGGTGCCGTGCGGCCCCAGCCGGTGACGAGGCGCTCGCCTTCGCGCGGAGCCAGGGGTGAGACGGACGAGGACGACGATGTGACGCTCATCAGACGCCCAGGGCTCCCAGGCCGAAGAGCACAACCCACACGATGCCCAGCACGATGAGCACGCGGTCATGCAGCACGACCTCCTCCGGAGCCTCCGCCGAACCGCGGTCGACGTCGACCGCGTAGCGCAGGATCGCCAGAACGAACGGAAGAACGCTCCACGCTGCCCACGGCACACTCGACGGCTTCGCTGCGACCTCAAAGGCCCACAGGCAGTAGGCGGTGATGGTGACCGCTGCCGACACCGCCCATACGAAGCGCAGGTAGCTCGGGGTGTATCCGGCCAGGCTGCGTCGCGCCGCCGGCATCTCGCCGTCCGCTCCGCGCACGCCGGCGCGCGCGAGCTCACTGCTGCGCTTGCCGGCGGCCATGAACAGTGAGCCGAATCCGGCGACGATGAGGAACCACGTGGAGATCGGCAGTCCCGAGGCGGCGCCACCGGCCACGGCGCGAAGCAGGAATCCCATCGCCAGCAGCCCGAGCTCAATCACCGGCTCGTTCTTCAGTCCCAGGGAGTAGGCGAGGGTGACGACCGCGTACGCCACCAGGATGCCCAGAAGCGACAGGCTGATCCAGGCCGAGAGGGCCAGGGCTGCGACAGCAAGGACGATCGCGGTGACGATCGCGACCGGCACCGGCACCTGTCCCGCGGGAATCGGCCGGTGGCGTTTGACGGGGTGCTCCCGGTCGAGGGCGATGTCGCGGGTGTCGTTGACGAGGTAGGTCGCACTCGACAGCAGGCAGAAGGCCACGAACGCACCGATGCTCGCACCCAGAACGCCTGGACGGAACAGCGCACCGGCCGCGAGCGGCGCGGCGAAGACCAGCACATTCTTCAGCCACTGGCGTGGGCGCAGCGAGACAAGGAGGGCGACCGGCAGGGAGCGGTGCCGCACGCCCGAGAGGGAGTCGGTCACAGGGCTGCTCGCACCACGCTGTGGCCAGGCTCGGAATCGGAAACGATGCGTGCGACCTGAGGCACGACGAGGAACCAGGTGATCACGTGCATGAGCGCCAGCAGGATGCGTGAACCCCAGTCAACGTCAGCCGGCTGCAGCAGCGGCCCGGCCAGAGAGATGACGGCCAGCACGGTGCCGAGCCAGTACGTGATGCGCCCCGCGCGGCGCCGTCCGCGCAGCAGGCTGCCGATGAGGGCGAAGACGAGTCCGGCGGCGATGGGGAAGAGAAGGACGGCCAACCAGGTGACCGGCTTGGGCGCGGCGCCGGCGGAGGCGACGACGAAGGGCACGCCGGTGGCGCGGCCGATTCCGTAGACGATGAGGCAGGCGATGCCCGACCAGATTCCGGTGACCAGGCCGGCATAGAGCAGGAAGCGCACCCGTGGATTGGCCGAGGTCGGCGGACCCACGGGGGTCACGGAGGTCAGCCAGGGTGCGGGCATGGGCGCATTCTCGCGGATCGGCGGCGGGGTTCTGCCCCCGCGCGTGGGCTGGACAAAGTTACCGGCCAGTAGCAAACTGGTGGGGCCGGGGTCCGGCCCGGTCTCGTCGCCTGTGAGGACGGCCATGACGCACTACCGCAGCAACCTTCGCGACATCGAGTTCGCCCTGTTCGAGGTCTTCGGCACCCAGGACCGCCTGGGCACCGGCCCGTTCGCCGAGCTCGACGAGGACACCGCGCGCGAGATCCTCTCGGAGGTCGATCGACTGGCGAGCGGTCCGCTCGCGGAGCCCTTCGCCGACAACGACCGTATGCCGCCCGTCTACGACCCGGCCGCGCGCACGGTGACGATGCCGGAGTCGTTCGTCAAGGCATTCCGCGCGCTGGAGACCTCCGAGTGGTGGCGCCTGGACCTGCCCGAGCACCTCGGCGGAAGCGGCGCCCCGCCGTCGCTGCGCTGGGCTGCAGCCGAGCTCTTCGTCGGCGCCAACCCGGCGGCGTACATGTTCATGAACGGCCCCAACATGGCCGCGGTCATCGACCACTACGGCACCCCGGAGCAGAAGCGCTGGGCGCAGCTCATGATCGACCGCCTCTGGGGCGCGACGATGGTGCTCACCGAGCCCGACGCCGGATCGGATGTGGGCGCCGGCCGCACCAAGGCGATCGACAACGGTGACGGCACCTGGCGTATCGAGGGCGTCAAGCGCTTCATCACCAATGGCGAGCAGGACATGACCGAGAACATCATGCATCTGGTGCTCGCCCGCCCCGAGGGCGCCGGACCCGGCACGAAGGGCCTGTCGCTGTTCCTCGTCCCGAAGTTCCTGTTCGATCCGACCACCGGTGAGCCCACGACCCGCAACGGCGTCTACGCCACCAATGTCGAGAAGAAGATGGGCCTGAAGGTCTCGACCACGTGCGAGATGACCTTCGGCGAGAAGGAGCCGGCCATCGGCTGGCTCCTGGGCGACGTGCACAACGGAATCGCGCAGATGTTCAGTGTGATCGAGTACGCGCGCATGCTCGTGGGCACCAAGGCCATCGCCACGCTGTCGACCGGCTACCTCAATGCGCTGGATTACGCCAAGACCCGCGTGCAGGGACCGGACCTGGTCAAGATGGCCGACAAGGCCTCGCCGCGCGTGACGATCATCCATCACCCCGATGTACGTCGCAGCCTCATGCTGCAGAAGGCATACGCCGAGGGCATGCGTGCGCTCATCGCCTACACCGCGTCGTGGCAGGACCAGGTCGAGCTCGCGCGCGCGGGCGTGGCCGGAGCCGACGGCGAGCTCGCCGCCCGCGTCAACGACCTGCTGCTGCCCATCGTCAAGGGCGTCGGCTCGGAGCGCTCGTACGAGATGCTCGCGCAGTCGCTGCAGACCTTCGGCGGCTCGGGCTACCTGCAGGACTACCCGATCGAGCAGTACATCCGCGACGCCAAGATCGACACGCTCTACGAGGGCACCACGGCAATCCAGGGTCAGGACTTCTTCTTCCGCAAGATCGTCAAGGACCAGTTCGTCGCGCTCATGACCGTCGCCGCGCAGATCACAGAGACGATCAAGGGCGACGACGGCACCGGCACGTTCGCCACCGAGCGCGAGCTCCTCGGGCGCGCCCTTGACGATGTGCAGGCGATCGTCGGCGTCATGGGCCAGTGGGGCATGGCGGCGCAGTCCGGCCAGGTCACCGAGCTGTACAAGGTGGGGCTGAACTCCACGCGCCTGCTCATGGCCTGTGGCGACCTCATCATCGGCTGGCTGCTCCTGCGCGAGGCCGAGGTGGCCGCGGCGAAGGCGCCGACGGCGACCGGACGCGACAAGGCGTTCTACGACGGCAAGGTGGCCACGGCCCGGTGGTTCGCCGCCAACCGACTGCCGCTGCTGCGCTCCGAGCGCAAGGTCGCCGAGGCGACCACGCTCGACGTCATGGAGTTGCCGGAGGAGGACTTCTAGTCCACATCCCCACGGCGCGGTGGTCCGCACCGATGCGACGTACCCTTCGGCCATGACGGCCGTCGACTCCGCCCGCGGCGTGACCGCGCGTGCATCGCGCGTCGTGCCGTGGCTGGCCGTCGCGCTCGTCGCAGTGGTCGTGTCGATCACCGCCCTGGGGCTGGTGATCGTCGGCGGCGCCTACACCCCGCCTCCGGCCGGACTGCCCGATGTCGGCTCCGTCGTCGGCTGGGGCACCCCGCTCGTGCGCGCCCTCACTGATATCGCCGCGATCGCCACCGTGGGCTGGCTCATGGCCGCCACCGTGCTCGATCCGTCCGGACGCGACGGCGTGGTGTCACCCGCCGGTCGACGCGATCTCATCCGCGCGGCCGTCTTCGCGATCGTGTGGTCGCTGCTCGCACTCGTGCAGGCACTCCTCACCCTCGCCGACGTGCTCGGCATCCCGCTCGCCGACGCCGTGAGCCCGTCGATCGTGTCGACGTACGCCACCGAGGTCCCCACCGTGCGCGCCCTGCTCGTCGTCGCGTTGCTCGGCGTTGTCGTGGCGGTGGGGTGCGTGCTCACCTCATCGACCGGGGCGAGTGCCGGCTGGCTGCTCGTGGCCCTCGTCGCCGTCGCACTTCCGTCGCTCGGCGGACATGCGTCCGGGCTCGGTGATCATGCGCTTGCGCTCACCTCCGGCATTGCCCACGCGGTGGCGGCCACGGTATGGATCGGCGGTCTGGTGGCCCTGGCCGTGCATGCCACCCGACGCGATATCCCGCTGGCCCGCGCGGTGCCCCGGTTCTCGCCCTTCGCCCTCGTCGCCCTCGCGCTCGTGGCACTGAGCGGTGTCGGCAACGCGTATGCGCGCCTGGACAACGCCGGTCAACTGCTCACCACCGCATACGGGCAGGTGATCCTGCTCAAGACCGGGCTCCTGGTCACGCTCGGCGTGATCGGCTGGGTCATCCGTCGTCAGGTCGTCGCCCGGCTCGGCGAGCGCAGTGGCATCGCCGCCTTCGCGCGTGTGGCCGGCGTCGAACTCCTCGTGATGGCGCTCGCCCTCGGCCTGGGCGTAGCTCTCGCGCAGAGCCCCATCCCCCGGGTGCTCGTCGAGCTGCCGTCCTTGGGAGAGTCGCTGCTCGGCTACCGCTACCCGCCCGCGCCGACGCCGGCCAACGTCGCCCTCACGTTCCACCTCGAACCGCTGTTCCTCACCGCCAGCCTCGTGGCGGCCGCGCTCTACCTCGCCGGTGCCATCCGTCTGGCGCGGCGCGGTGACCGCTGGCCGGTTCTGCGCACGGTGTCGTGGCTGCTGGGCATCGCGATCGTCATCTGGTGCACGAACTTCGGCATCGCGGTCTACGCCAACGTGTCGGTGGGCATGCACATGCTCCAGCACATGACGCTGACGATGCTTGCGCCAATCCTGCTCGTGCTGGGCGCCCCGGCCACGCTGGCCCTGCGCGCGCTCAAGCCTGCGCCCCCTGGCGAGCGCGGTCCGCGCGAGTGGCTCACCTGGCTGCTGCACAGTCGCATCACCGGGTTCTTCACCAATCCGATCTACGTCTTCATTGTCTACGTCATCGGGCTGTACGGCCTGTACCTCACGCCCGTTTTCGGCTGGCTCATGGGCAGTCACGCCGGGCACATCGCGATGCAGGTGCACTTCATCGTCTCGGGCTACCTGTTCTACTGGGTGCTCATCGGCATCGACCCGCGCCCGAAGCCGCTGCCGTACTGGGGTCGCATGCTCCTGCTGCTCGTGGGCATGGCCGTGCACGCGTTCTTCGCGGTCGTACTCATGATGGGCAGCACGCCGCTCGCCCCTGACTGGTACGGGGTGGTGCGACCGCCGTGGGTCACCGATCCGCTCGCTGACAGCCTCAACGGCGGCCAGATCGCCTGGGCGCTCGCCGAGGTGCCCGGACTCATCGTTCTCATCGCCATCGCCGTGCAGTGGGCGCGCAGTGATGATCGCGAGGCGCGACGACGCGACCGCCGCGTCGACCGCGACGGTGACACCGAGCTCGACGCGTACAACGCGCGCCTGGCGGCCCTAGCCCGTCGCGACGGCCAGACCCCGTGACGTCCACGCGTCTGGCGCGAGTAGTCGGAACGATCGGCGTCGCGCTCGCCGTGGGACTTGCCAGTGTGGCCCTGGCATCCCCGGCTCGCGCGGATGTGACACCGGCGGAACTCAGCCACGTCGGCACCGCACGCCAGGTGATCATCGTCAGTGCACCGTCGTGGTCGTCGCACGTCGGCACGCTGTCGGCCTGGCGCCGCACGGCGCACGGGTGGCGACGGGTGCTCGGCCCCTTCCCCGCAACCCTCGGAGCCCGCGGCCTGGTGGCGGCGGCGCAGCGGCGGCAGGGCACGTCGACCACACCCGCGGGAACATTCGCCCTCGTGAGCGCCTTCGGTCGTCGCCCCGATCCGGGCGCGCACCTGCCCTATCGACGACTCACCACGGACGATGCCTGGCCCTACAACCCTGCGGATCCCGCGACCTACAACGTCTTTCAGGACGCTCACCACTCATGGGCGTCCTACGGCAACCAGGTCGAGCACCTTGCCGCCAAGGGACGTCAGTACGACTACGTGGCCGTCCTGGACTACAACCTTCCGCCCGGACCCATCACCCGCGATGCCGACGGAGTTCGGCGCACGGCCAGCCCCGCGAACACACGCGCGGGCGGCGGGATCTTCCTGCACGTGTCCAACGGGCGCCTCACGACCGGCTGCGTGTCGATCCCCGAGCCGGCGATGCGTGCCGTGCTCACCTGGATGCGACCGGGAGCTGTGATCGTCATCGGCCCGGAGAGTGACCTGCCCCGGATGTGAGGACTAGCGCCGGGTAGTGCCGGCGCTGCCCTTCTCGGCCTGCGCCTGCGCCGCCGAACTGCGCAGCGGCAGCACGATGTCGGGCTGGCGCGGCTCCTGCACACCCGCCAGCAGCGTGGGCACGCTCGTCGTCACGACACCGGGCTGGAAGATCAGCCGAGCCTTCAGGCGGATGGCGCTCTGGTTGTGCAGAAGGCTCTCCCACCAGTGCGACACGACGTACTCGGGGATGTAGACCGAGACGAGGTCCCCGGGGTTGTCTGCCTTGACCCTCTTGACGTACTCCACGATCGGACCGGTGACGTCGCGGAACGGAGAGTCGACGACGACGAGGGGCACCGGGATTCCTCGCTGCTCCCAGGCCGCCTCCAGCGCCGTCACATTGCTGCGGTCGGTCTGCACGTGCAGGCCGATGAGGGTGTCCGGCCTCGAGGCACGGGCGTAGGCGATCGCCTGCATCGCCGGGGTGTTGATGCGCGACACCAGGACGATCGCGTGGACCCGCGAAGGCAGGGTGATGGCCCCGGGCGGCGCTGCGAGGAGCGCATCGGTGCGCACGTAATGGCGGTGGATCGCGTACATCACGAGCACGAGGATCGGGATGACGACGATGATCAGCCAGGCCCCGTGGGAGAACTTGGTGAGCACGACGATGACGAGCACGAGCGCGGTGACCGTGGCGCCCAGGCCGTTGGTGACACGGTTGCGCAGGATCTGACGTCGCTCGCGCGGATCGGTGACCTTGCGCAGCAGTCGGGTCCAGTGCTTGACCATGCCTGCCTGCGAGATGGTGAAAGCGAGGAACACACCCAGGATGTACAGCTGCACCAGCCGGGTGACGCTCGCATCGAACACGATGATGAGGACGATTGCGGACCCGGCAAGGATGAGGATGCCGTTGCTGAAGACGAGCCGATCGCCGCGGCGGCCGAACTGGCGGGGCAGGTACCCGTCACGGCCCAGGACCGACGCCATGATCGGGAATCCATTGAAAGCCGTGTTGGCCGCAAGCACGAGGACGGCCATGGTGAGCAGCTGCAGGGCATAGAAGCCGAAGGATCCGCTGCCGAACACCGCCGAGCCCAACTGCGCGATGACGGTGTCCTGAGTGGTGCCGGCGGGCAGCCCGAGAATCTCGGGGTTGTCGGCGACGTGCACCTTGGATGCCACCGCCAGCGCCGTGATGCCGCCGAACATCGTGATCGCCAGAGCGGCCATGAGCGTGAGCGTGATCGCGGCATTGCGCGACTTGGGCACGCGGAAGAAGGGCACACCGTTGCTGATCGCTTCGACGCCGGTGAGAGCGGTACAGCCGGAGGCAAAGGCACGCAGGAGCAGGAACACCAGGGCGATCCCCGTGTAGGGCAGCGCCTCCTTGACCTGCAGGTTGGCCGTCTCGGAGACAACGGGGTTGCCCGTCGCGAACCTGAAAGCACCGACGATGAGCATCGTCAGGACTGTCGCAATGAACAAGTAGGTGGGAACGGCGAAGAACCCGCCGGACTCCTTCACCCCGCGCAGGTTCACCACTGCGATGACGATGATGAATCCGACCGCCAGTTGAACGGCATGGCCGTCGAGCACGGGGAACGCTGAGATGAGGTTGGCCACGCCCGAGGAGACCGACACGGCTACCGTGACGATGTAGTCGACGATGAGGGCGGCAGCAGCGACGAGCGATACGCCCTGGCCGAAGTTCTCCTGAGCCACCTGATAGTCGCCACCACCACTGGGGTAGGCGTAGACCGTCTTCCGGTACGAGGCGACCACGACCACCATGAGCAGGATGACGGCAAGGGCAACCCAGGGGGTGTCCGTCATCGTCGCCAGCCCGCCCACGACGAGCACGAGGATGATCTCCTCGGTCGCGTACGCCACGGACGACAGGGCATCGGAGCTGAAGATCGGCAGCGCCAGCCACTTGGGCAGGAGCGCGTGCGACGCGCGCTGGGTATGGAGGGGCGAACCGACCAGCACCCGCTTGACCAGGTCGAACGCCACGGGAGCAATCTACGCCCGCAGGGAGATGAGCCCTGACGACTACCTCAGCCGGATGTCCTTCAGGGTCGGGAACTGCTCACGCCAGCGCGCCGGCTCCTCGGGGTCGATCTCGGCGAGCACGACTTCCGGGTCGGCGCCAGCCTGGGCAATGACCGCACCGCGCGGATCGACGACGACGCTGTGGCCGCCCATCGGCAGGCCGTGCTGCTCGCCCACCTCGTTGCAGGCGATGAACCAGCACTGGTTCTCGATCGCTCGCGCGCGGGTGAGCACATCCCAGTGCTCGATACGGGTGGCCGGCCAGCCCGATGACATCAGGACGGCCGTCGCTCCGCCCTCGGTGAGGGCACGGAACATCTCCGGGAAGCGCAGGTCATAGCAGGTGGCCAGGCCCGTGGGACCCAGCGGTGTGTCGACGACGACGAGTTCGTCTCCCCCACTCATGAGCACGGTCTCACCGCCGTCGAATCCGAACAGGTGGATCTTGCGGTACGTCGCGACGAGTTCACCATTGGGCGCGAACAGGATGCTGGTGTTGAAGACGTCACCGTCGTCGGTGCGCTCCGCGAACGAGCCACCGTGCAGCCAGATCCCGTGCGCTCGGGCAACCGTGGCCAGGGAGTCGACCAGGCGGCAGTCCAGCGGCTGCGCGTGCTCGCGGGCCATATCGATGTCGAACGCGCCTACGTGCCACAGCTCGGGCAGGACCATCACGTCGCACGACGGGGCAGTGCGCTCCAACAGCGTCAGGGTCCGCAGGATGCGCTGGGCCACGGATTCCGAGGTCGAGCAGTCCAGCTGCACCAGTCCCACACGCACGGCCATACGCTGACTCTAGGCTCCACGGCATGAGCGACGCCGCCGATCCCCGCCTGCTGTGGCATGGGGCCATCACATCCTTCGCGGACCTGTCCGCGACTCTTACCGAGCCGCAGTGGCAGACCGCGAGCCCATGCCCGGGCTGGAGCGTGGGCGACCTCGTCGCGCACACCATCGACATCGAGGAGATGCTCTCCGGCACCGCGCGCACCGACCACGAGCCGGACTGGGCGGCACTCCCGCACGTCGACCGTGATCTGGCCCGCCGCACCGAGCCCGGCGTCGACCGACGCCGCGCCATGGATCGCGAGGCAGTGGTCGACGAACTGTCGGCCACGATCCTGCAGCGCGCGCCGCTCGTCGGGGCCCTGGACCTCGACGGCACGATGCTCAGTCCATTCGGCCGCGAGGTACCGGTGCGCTTCATGCTGCGCATGCGCGTCTTCGATATCTGGGTCCACGAACAGGACATCCGCGCGGTGATCGGCGAGCCGGGCAACCTCGCCTCGCCCGCGGCCCGCGCATCACTCGACCTCATTCTCGACTCGATGCCCAAGGCGTGGGCGAAGTCCGCGGCGGCACCGGCGGGCTCCACCCTGCGCGTGGCCGTCACCGGCGCCGTCGCGCGCACGGTGCTCGTGCGCGTGGACGACTCGGGGGCCGGCGTCCTCGTCGACGACGATCCGGCAATCACACCTGACGTGCAGGTGAGCGCCGACTGGCCGACGTTCCTGGGCGCCGCCACCGGGCGCGCTCCCGCGACGACCGTCACGGCCACCGGCGATACCGCACTCATCGCCGCGTTCCTGCCGCACCTGAACATCGCGCCATGACCGAAACCCACCCGGTCATTCGGGTCTTCCTCTTGGACGACCACGAGGTGGTCCGTCGCGGACTCGCGGACCTCATCGGGCTGGAGGACGACATGGAGGTGGTCGGTGAGGCGGGAACAGTGACTGACGCCCTCGTGCGTCTGCCTGCGGTCAGACCTGATGTCGCGGTGCTCGACGTTCGCCTTCCCGACGGCAGCGGCATTGAGGCCTGCCGTGAGATCCGCTCAACACAGCCCGACATTGCCTGCCTCATGCTCACCTCCTTCTCTGACGATGAAGCACTCCGAGGTGCCGTGCTCGCCGGAGCCGCCGGCTACGCGCTCAAGGAGATCCGCGGCACCGACCTCGTCGATGCGATCCGCCGCATCGCCGGCGGCGAGAGTCTGCTCGATCCCTCTCTCGTCGCCCAGGCGCGGGAGCGGATGCGAAGTCCACAGGATCCCCGGCTCGCATCACTCAGCCCGCAGGAACGACGGATTCTCGACCTGATCGGCGAAGGTTGGACCAACCGCCAAATCGGCGACGAGCTTCACCTCGCCGAGAAGACCATCAAGAACTACGTCTCGGGGATCCTGGACAAGCTCGGAATGGAACGACGGACCCAGGCCGCCGCCTACATCGCCAGGCATCCCCAGGCTTGAGAACTACCGCTGAGACCTCACGTCAAGGGGACGGTCCAGCACACCTCCGTGCCCACCAGCGGTCCGGGGCGCACCGTGCACGTACCCGATGCCTCGGCGGCACGCGCAGCAATATTGGCCAGGCCCGAGCGACGTGAGACCTCCCCGATCCCGACTCCGTCATCAGTCACGGTGAGGACGAGCTGAGAACTGTCGACGCTCAACTCGATGGTCGCGGACGCAGCCCGCGCATGGCGAGCAACGTTGGTGAGGGTCTCGCGGACGACCGCGACGACCTGATCGGCCACGTCACCGCTCACACCTGTGTCGACAGGACCGGACATCCGCACGTGCGGTGCGAAACCCAGCGCTACCTGACTGGTCGCCACCTCGGCGAGAAGACGTGACCGTAACGAGTCGTCGCCACGGTCCTCGAGGGCGAAGATGGTCCCGCGGATCTCCGCGATGGTGGAATCGAGGGTGTCGATGGTCGCCTCCACCCGACTCTTCACCTCTGGCGACATCGATGGATCGCGCAGGGTCCGCTGCAACGTCACGCCCGCGGCGAACACCCGCTGGATGACGAGGTCGTGGAGGTCGCGCGCGATGCGGTCACGCTCCTCGAAGACCGCTAGGCGCTCTCGGTCAGCTCGCGTACGGGCAAGAAGGACGATGACACCGGCCTGCTCCAGAAAACTTGTGACGTTCTCGATCGCCGACGCATCCAGCGTCACCTCCGAGCTCGAGCACAGCAGGACGACTCCGTCGAGGCCTTCGCCGCCACGCATCGGGACCGCCACGGAACGGCCACTGCTCCACACGTCGGTCAGCGCATCGCCCACGGCGACCGGGCATGCGGACGTGTCACCTGATACGTGCTCGACGATGAGATCGCCGTCGGCATCCACGATGGCGATCGCAGCGGCAGGCACGTCAACCAGGGTGCGCACGGCACGGCTGATTCCGGCCAGGAGTGCACCTGCACTTCCTCCCGCAAGGCCCATCTGGGCGAGTTCCGCCAACGCCGACTGCCACCGTTCACGATCGCTCACCGATTCGTACAGGCGTGCGTTCTCGATCGAGACCGCGGCAGCGGCGGCGAGGGCGACAAGGATCCGCTCGTCCTCCTCGGTGAACTCCACGCCGCCGGCCTTCTCGGTGAGATACAGGTTCCCGAAGACCTCGCCCCGGACGCGGACCGGGACGCCGAGGAAGGTGTGCATGGCCGGATGCCCCGGCGGGAATCCCACTGACGAGGGATGGTCGGCGATGTTCGCCAGCCGAAGCGGCTCCGGGTGGCGGATGACATGACCCAGGACACCGCGCCCCTGCAGTGGCAGGTCCCCGATGATCTCCGCGACGTGCTCGTCCATTCCCACATGGATGAACTCCGCCAGCGACTGGCCGCTGGGTTCCAGCACTGCCATCACGCCATAGCGTGCCTCGACGAGGTCGACTGCCGCATGCAGGATGCGCAGCAGTGTGGTGCGCAGTTCCAGTCCGCTCGCAATGCCGACGACAGCGTCGAACAGGCGATCCGTGCGCTCACCCTCGCTCACTCGCCCACCTTCCCTGATGTCGCCGAGGCGTCCAGCGATGCCGCAGCAACGCCGACGCCCACCGGGAGTGTGGCGATCCACCGTTCCAGCTCGTGTTCATCGCGCTGGAGCCGCCACTGATCGGCATACCATCCACCATCGCGCACAAGGGTGTCGTGTGTGCCGGTCGCTGTCACGACCCCATCCTCCAGCTGGACGATGAGATCGGCGTCCTGCGCGTCGCGCATGCGGTGCGTGATGACCACGACGGTGGAGCCGGCGAGCGTCTCGCGCAGGGTGGCACCAACCGCGTCAGCGGTCTTCGGGTCGAGATGCTCGGTGGGCTCATCGAGGATCACGACGTCCCGACGTGCCAGCAGGAGTCGCGCCAGCGCCAGGCGCTGGCGCTCGCCACCCGACATCGCCACACCGAATGCTCCCACCGGAGTGTGCAGACCCTGCGGTCGTGCCGCGAGCCAGCCGTCCAGCTGCACGGCGGCCATGACATCCACGAGGGCCTGATCGTCGGCATCGCGGTCACCCACGCGCAGGTTCTCGGCGACAGTCGTGTCGAAGATGTGGGCACGCTGGGTCAGCAGTCCGATCTGGGCCCGAATGTCGTCACCCGCGGCGTCACGCAGTTCTACCCCCGCATACGTCACCATGCCCTCGTAGGGCAGGAATCCCATGAGCACCGACACCAGGGTTGACTTGCCGGCGCCGCTCGGACCCACGATCGCGACAGTCGCTCCGCGCGGTACGTCGAAGGTCACGTCGTGCAGCGCGGCGACCGCGTCGGCATCGGGGGGCTGCCACCGGGCGCTCAGGTCGCGTACGCGCAGGAGCGGCACCGAACCGTTCGCAGCTGCCTGCGGTAGGGCGATGGTGTGTGTCGGTGGCGCCACCGGATCGGGTGCGCCCATCACCTCAGCAAGTTGGGTGGCGCTGGCGCGCACACGCAGAGCGGCCACGGCAGCGCCGGGGAGGGTGCCGAGGACGTCCATGAGCGCGAGCGGCAGCAACGCCGCTACCGCCAGCCACTCCGCACCGAGATGACCAGCCGCGACCGCGGGGACGGTGATGAGCAGCACTCCGGCGACGGCCACGCCCTGGGTGATGAGTGCAGCGGCATCTCCGGCACCCATCGCGGCCGACTCTCGCTTCTGCAAAGACGTGAGCACCCGGTCACGATCGCGGACGGAGTCCAGTGCCTTCGCCAGGGCTCCCGTCGCCACGAGGTCGGGGGCGGCATCCAGAGCTCGCACCACGCTGGCCGCGAGTTCTCCTCGTGCCGGCGCCAGGCGCGCCTCCGCACCGCGGGCCAGACCACCCGCGAGGGCGGGGATCGCTGCCAGGCTGATCAGGCTCGCCACCGCGATGATCACGCCGTTCGCGGGAAGAATCCACGTGAGCATTCCCACCGTGGCCGCTGCGACAAGCGCCGCCTGCGCCCACGGAAGGATCACGCGCAGGGGCAGATCGAGGGCAGTGTCGACATCGCCGACGATTCGCGTCAGCGCGTCACCCCGGCTGAAGGCCGCCAGACCGGTGGGCGCGAGACGTTCCAGCGCTCGGTAGACCTGCACGCGCAGCCGGGTGAGTCCGCGGAATGCCGCGTCGTGGCCGACGAGCCGCTCCGCATA
>CAYFLO010000007.1:0-20369 GCA_964343995.1 uncultured Bifidobacteriaceae bacterium | reverse complement strand
GCCGTGACGGTCACCGGTGCCGGATCCGGCGGGTCAGGCGGCGCACCCGGTCAGGGTAGGCGCCCGGAAGGGCGGGCCCAGAAGTGGAGGGGGCCCGCCAAATGACCCCCTAGGGATGGTGGACAGTGGAGGAAAGTGGAGTACAGTGGCGGCAGCGGGAGTGACCCGCGGCAGTCGTTGGGGCAGGAGGTGCGTGAGATGTTCTTGGGCACTCACGCACCTCGCCTCGATGACAAGGGCCGCCTGGTGCTGCCGGCCAAGTTCCGCGACGCCCTCGCCCCGGGGGTGGTCCTCACCAAGGGCCAGGAGCGGTCGATCGTCGTGTGGCCCGCCGCCGAGTTCGCCCTGTACGCGGACCGCCTCAATGAGGCCTCCCGCTCCGATGCCAAGGTCCGCGCCTACCTGCGCGTCCTGTTCTCCGGTGCCTTCGACGAGCAGCCCGACAAGCAGGGGCGCATCGGCATCCCCGCCGCCCTGCGGGAGTACGCCGGCCTTGATCGCGATGTCGTCGTCGTGGGCAACAACTCCACGGTCGAGATCTGGGATGCGGCCGCCTGGACCACCTACCTGGCGGGCCAGGAGGACGGATTCTCCGGCCTGAGCGAGGAGGTGGTGCCCGGCCTCCTGTGAGCCGCGTGACGCGGCCTCCTCCCGCTCGTCCTGACATCACTTCCCCGATGCCAGGCCCCGGCGGGCGGGGACCCGGTCCCACGGAACACCGAGCCTGCTGATCCATCGCACGTCCACACCGACCGCACCTGCCATGACCGCATCGAACGCATCGACAGCACTGAAGGAAAAGGGGAATCCGATGGCCATCGTCCTGCCGACCACCTCCGGTTCTCCTTCGCGCACGGTCATGGCCACCCTTCGGTCCGTTGCCGTCCTCGTCGCTGCCAGCGGCCTGGCCGCGGGCGTCCTCGTCGGCCTGTCCACGGTGATGAGCGGGCGCTCGTGACCACACCCGTCCATGTCCCGGTGATGGCCGAGCGCGTCATCGCGCTCCTGGCCCCGGCGCTGCAGGCTCCCGGTGCCGTCCTCGTCGACGCCACCCTGGGCCTGGGCGGGCATGCCGAGCAGGCGCTGCAGACCTTTCCGCAACTGCACCTGGTGGGACTGGATCGCGACCAGCGAGCCCTGGCCCTGTCACAGCAGCGGCTGGCGAACTTCGCCGAGCGCATGACGCTGGTCCATGCCGTGTACGACGAGCTTCCCGAGGTGCTTGCGCGACTGGGCCTGGTGAACGTTCAGGGGATCTTGTTCGACTTGGGCGTGTCGTCCATGCAACTGGACGATGCCGCGAGAGGCTTCTCGTACGCACAGGATGCGCCGCTGGACATGCGCATGGACCAGGAGGCTGGCATCACCGCCGCGGATGTCGTCAACACCTACTCGGCAGCCGATCTGGCCCGTGTGCTGCGCGACTATGGAGACGAGCGCTTCGCTCGCCGCATTGCCGACCGCATCGTGCGCTCTCGTCAGGACGCGCCCTTCACCTCCACGTCCCGCCTTGCCGAGCTCGTCCGCGAGGCGATCCCTGCGGCCACCCGTCGCACCGGGGGCCACCCGGCCAAGCGCACGTTCCAGGCTCTGCGCATCGAGGTCAATGGTGAGCTCGACGTGCTGCGTCGGGCCATCCCGGCCGCGCTCGAGGCGCTCGCCGTCGGCGGCCGCATCGTGGTGATGTCGTACCAGTCGCTGGAGGACCGGATCGTCAAGAAGGCGCTCGCTGCTGGTGCGCACCCGGAGGTGCCGGCCGACCTGCCCGTGATCCCCGACAGCATGCGCCCGTGGCTGCGCCTCCTCACGCGCGGCGCTGAGACGGCGCCAGACACCGAGGTGGCCGAGAACTCTCGCTCCGCTTCCGTGCGGGTGCGGGCTGCTGAACGGATTGCGGCATGAGCGCCACCGCACGCGCCCTGACGCCGGAGCCCGTCGATCCGTCGTCTGTGACCGCCGAGGAGGCCCTGGCAGCACAGGAGCTGCAGGCGCAGGAGGACGCACACCTGGAGGAGCTCGCGTCCCACTCGACCGAGTACGCCACCCGTGGGGCACGCAAGCACCGCACCATCAAGCCGAACCTGCGCATGGTGGCTCCGCTGCGAGCCGAGAAGGCCAGCCGCGGAATGTTCGCGATCATCGTCGGTGGCCTGCTCATGGTCGGGATGGTCGTCATCCTCGTCATCAACACCACGATCGCCCAGAGTGCCTTCACCGTCAGTGAGCTGCAGGCCCAGCAGGCCTCGCTCGCGCAGCAGGAGCAGCAGCTCTCGCGACAGATCGCCGACGCGGCCGCTCCCGATGCCCTCGTGCAGAAGGCCCGGGCCATGGGCATGGTGCCCAGCGAGAATCCGGTCTTCCTCAATCCCGACGGCAGCATCGTCGGCTCGCCCAAGCCTGCGCGCGGGGCCACGTCGACGGCACCGACTCTGAAGACTCCGGCCGACCTCACCGCGGGCGAGGGCGTCGACTCCGGTTCCGCGGGTCTGCCCAACAGCCTGCCTGCGGACTATGACCCGGCCACTGCTGACGCCGCCCAGTTGCAGGCCCGTGACTTCAATCAGCCGCGCTCGACCGGACCGAAGGTCTCGGCCGCCCAGCGCGCAGCGTCGACTCCGGTCACGCTCGGGGCCACCGACCTCACTGCCGCTCCGGTGGACGCGGCAGCCACGGCAGGGGAGGCCGGCGCGACCGACGCGACGACGGCGACCACGTCGACGACCTCGACCAAGGCGGGCACCACGGCCAAGGCCGCGGGCAAGGGCGCCAAGCCCAAGCCGGGCCAGTGGAGCGACACCATCGACGTCTCCGGCCTGAGTGCCGACTCCCTGTCCGCCGTCCCGGTGCCGTAGGCGCGAAGACCACCTGACCATGACCACCCCCACGACGAGCCGTTCCTCGTCGCGACCCTCGTCGCGCGCAGGTGGGTCCGGGGGCACCCCGCCCCGACGTCGGTCCCCGCACGGATGGGCCGGTCCGTTCTCGCTCAGTGATCCCACTCGTCGTGCGGTCGTCCTGCTCATCGGGTCCGGCGTGATCCTGTCGCTGTTCGCGGGACGACTCATCCAACTTCAGGCCGTCCAGGGCAAGGCGCTGGCCACGCAGGCGGTCGATCAGCGCCTGCACACCCAGGCGCTCCCGGCACCGCGCGGTGCGATCCTCGATCGCGCGGGGGAGCCCCTGGCGATCACCGTGGAAGGTCGCAACATCGTCGCCGACCAGACCAAGGTGGGCGACCCGACAGCGCTCGCCAACCAACTGGGCCCGGTCATCGGTGCCGACCCGGCCGTCCTCGCGGCGCGACTCACCGGTACCCGCCGCTTCATGTATGTGGCCAAGGGCATCACCCCCGACGTCTGGAACGCCGTGGCGGATCTCCGGCTGCCGGGAATCACCAGCGAGACCACGTCACAGCGGATCTATCCGGCCGGAGATCTGGCCGCCAACGTCGTCGGCTTCACCAGCGATGCGGGTGCAGGGGCCGGTGGCATCGAGTACGCCTTCCAGTCCGACCTCGCCGGCACGCCTGGTGAGCGCACCTTCGAGCGCGGCCCGGGCGGCCACGTCATTCCCACGGGTGCCAACGCCACGACCGCGGCGGAGCCCGGCTCGACGGTGCACCTCACCATCGATCGCGACATCCAGTACGTGGCGCAGCAGACCCTCGCCGATCAGGTGGCCAAGGCTCATGCCGACAGCGGCACCATCGTGGTGATGGATCCCAAGACGGGCGACATCCT
This sequence comes from uncultured Bifidobacteriaceae bacterium, assembly GCA_964343995.1. Lineage (GTDB taxonomy): Bacteria > Actinomycetota > Actinomycetes > S36-B12 > S36-B12 > JBAWXR01. Next base: position 16,629 of record CAYFLO010000007.1, on the reverse strand, counting down.
CGCCCTGGGCATGGTGCCCACCTTCGATCCCAACCATCCCTCGACATCCACCGATGTCGCCCGCGGCAATCGCGCCCTGAGCAATGTGTTCGAGCCCGGATCCACGAGCAAGCTCATGACGCTCGCCGCTGTGGTCAACGAGGGTGCGGCCTCGCCCTACTCGACGTTCGTCGTGCCCGGCTCCCTCAAGCGCGGTGGGAAGGTCTTCCACGACCACACTCCGCACGGCACCGAGCGACTGACGTTGGCCGGGATCATGGCCGAGTCGAGCAACATCGGCACCATCGAGGCAGCGGAGCGGATCGGCGGCCGCCGCCTGTACTCCTACCTGAAGAAGTTCGGCATCGGCGTGCCCACGGGGCTGCACTTCCCGGCGGAGTCCGCCGGATTCGTGCCCGCCTACGGTGACTGGTCGGCGACCTCGTTCCCGACGATCGCGTTCGGACAGGGTCTGTCGGTCAACGCGGTGCAGTCGGCAAGCGTGTTCGCCACCATCGCCAACGACGGTGTCAAGGTGCAGCCGCGCCTGGTCGATCAGGTGCGTCATCCCGACGGCACGGTCACCGTCCCCGCCGCGGCCGCTCCCACCCAGGTGGTCACCCCGCAGACGGCACAGCAGATGCGCGCGATGCTCGAGAGCGTCGTCGGCTCCGGCGGCACCGGCACCGCCGCGGCGATCCCCGGCTACCGCGTCGGCGGCAAGACGGGTACCGCGCAGGAGTACCGCGAGGACTGCCACTGCTACCGCGGCGTCGTCGCGTCGTTCATCGGCATGGCCCCGGTCGATGCCCCCCGCCTGGTCGTCGCGGTGTCGATCTTCAACCCGCGCGTGGGTCACTTCGGCGGCGAGCTCGGCGGCCCGGTCTTCAAGCGCGTGATGACCTATGCGCTGCAGTCCCTGAAGATCCCGCCGACGGGCACGCCGGCGACGAAGCTGGCCCTCACCGCTCGGGGATAGGGGAGCGACGTGACCGCTCCTCGGCCGACCACCGCTTCCATTCGCCTGTCCGACCTTGCGGCTCTGGTGGGTGCGACCACGGACGCCGGAGCAGTGACGGTCACCGGCATCACCCTGGACTCCCACGACGTGCACCCCGGCGACCTGTTCTGTGCACTCCCCGGGCGTCACCACCATGGTGCTGAATTCATCGAGCAGGCGCGTGCCGCAGGCGCCGTGGCCGTGCTCATCGATCCGGAGGCTGTCGATCGCGTGGGTGATCTGCCCGCGCTCGTCGTCGAGCGTCCGCGTGCGCACGTGGGAGAGCTGGCCGCTGCCGTCTACGGACGCCCGGCCAATCGCCTGCAGGTGCTTGCGATCACGGGCACCAATGGCAAGACCACGACGTCGTGGATGGTGCAGGCCGGACTCGTCGCTGCAGGACGGCGCACCGGCATGATCGGCACCCTGGGTGCGTGGATCGACGGTGAGCACATCCCGCTGGCGCGCACCACACCGGAGGCAACCGACCTGCATGCGCTCCTGGGAGTGATGGTGGAGCGGGGAGTCGAGGCCGTCGTCATGGAGGCGAGCAGCGTGGCCCTCGTGGAGGGTCGGATGGACGGCCTGGTCGTCGACGTCGCCGCGTTCACCCACCTGACCCAGGACCACCTGGACTACCACGGCACGATGGAGGCCTACTTCGATGCCAAGGCGATGCTCTTCGATCGCGCGAGGCGCGCGGTCATCGGCGTCGATGACGAGTGGGGCAGGCGCCTGTGCGACCTGGTCGCGATTCCCGTGACCACGTGGTCGCGTCGTGATCCGACGGCCGACTGGTCGGCGACCGAGTCCGGCCACGAGGTGCGCCAGCGCGACGGACAGGCCTGGCAGCTGACGGTCCCGATCCCCGGCGACTTCAACATCGCCAACGCCGTCTGCGCGATCGCCATGCTCGACAGTGCCGGCGTGGATGCGTCAGCGGCGGTCACCGGGATTGCCCACGTGCAGGTGCCCGGCCGCATGCAGCGCGTCGGCAGCGGAGTTGTCGTCGGGCTCGTCGACTACGCGCACACGCCGGACGCCGTCATCCGGGCGCTTACCGCTTCACGGCAGGCCGCACCGGGAAGGGTCATCGCCGTCCTCGGCGCGGGGGGTGATCGCGATCGGGCCAAACGCCCGCTCATGGGACAGGCGGCCGGCCGGCTCGCCGATGTCGTCGTCGTCACCGACGACAATCCGCGAAGCGAGGAGCCGGCGTCGATCCGGCGCGAGGTGGCGGCGGGCATCCCGGCGGGTGTCGAGGTGCACGAGGTGGGGGACCGGGCTGAGGCCATCAACCGTGCCGTCCGCCTGGCAGAACCCGGCGATGTCGTCGTCGTCCTGGGCAAGGGTCACGAGCAGGGCCAAGAGGTGGCCGGCACCGTCCACCCCTTCGACGATGCTGCTGTCCTCACATCGGCCCTTCAGCGGCGTTCGGGCCATGCGTGACGTGGGTGTGGGGCGGACCCCGGCTACGGTGCTGCGGTGAGGGCAACGACGGCGGCCGAGCTCGCCGTGCTGATGGCGGGCACGTACGTCGGCTCTGATCCGTCGGCCGCTGTCACGGATGTCGTGACGGACAGCCGCGAGGCGTGTCCCGGGGCGGCGTTCGTAGCGATCTCGGGAGCGCGTGTCGACGGTCATGACTTCGCCGCCGCAGCGGTGTCGTCCGGCTGTCCGGTCGCCATCACCTCTCGGCCGATCGCGGGAGTCCCCTGCATCGTCGTCGACGACCCGGTGCTGGCGCTGGGGCGCCTGGCGACGGCTCTCGTCACAGGTCTCGGGGCCGTCGTCGTCGGCATCACCGGTTCCAGCGGCAAGACGAGCACGAAGGACCTCGTGGCCGCCGTACTCGCCGCCGCCGCGCCCACCGTCGCCTCGCCCGGGTCGTTCAACACCGAGGTCGGCCTTCCGCGCACCGTCGTGTCGGCCCCCGCCGACACCAGGTTCCTCGTGCTGGAGATGGGCATGCGCGGGCCTGGGCACATCACCTACCTCGCCCGGCTGGTGCGGCCGTCGATCGCGGTGGTGACCAACGTCGGGCACGCGCACATCGAGCTCCTGGGGTCGCAGGACGCCATCGCCGCCGCCAAGGGTGAGCTCGTTGCGGCACTGTCCGCCGACGGCACCGCCGTGCTCAATGCCGACGATCCGCGGGTGCGAGCCATGGCTGCACTCACGCCCGCCCGGGTCGTCCTTGCAGGTGAAGCAGCGGACGCGCAGGTGACCGCCTCGAACGTCGTCGTCGATGACCTCATGCGAGCCTCATTCACCCTGGAGCATCGACCCGACGACGCACCGGCGCAGCAGTCCCCGGTGCACCTGCAGGTGCACGGACGACACCAAGTGAGCAACGCGCTCCTGGCCGCCGGCGTGGGCATTGCGGCCGGGATGAGCCTTGACGCGATCGCCCACGCCCTGTCCGAGGCGCAGCCGGCCAGTCGGTGGCGCATGGAGGTGCACCGTCGCACCGACGGGGTGACGGTGGTCAACGACGCCTACAACGCCAACCCCGAGTCGATGGCAGCGGCGCTCGCAGCATTGGCGGGGATGGATGCATCGCACGGCCATCGGGGACGCCGCTGGGCCGTGCTGGGGGAGATGCGCGAGCTGGGGGAGTACTCCTCGGCGGCTCACGCCCGGGTGGGGGAGCAGGTGGTCGCCGCGGGTATCGAACGCCTGGTCTGCGTGGGCGACGCCACGCGCCCGGTGCTCGATGCTGCGCGGACCGCGGGCCTGGGCGCGGAAGAATCCTGTCTCGTGCCCGATGCCGACGCCGCCCTCGTGCTCCTGCGCGGCGCCCTCGCCCCGGGCGATGTCGTGCTCGTCAAGGCCTCGCGCAGCGTGGGCCTGGAGTCGGTCGCCTCAGGCCTGCTGGGGGCGAGTCTGAACGGCCTGGACGGCGCACCGGGAGCGCCGGCATGAGGCTCATCGGTATCGCCGCCGCGGTCTCCGCGATCATCGCCCTGCTCGCCACCCCGCTGCTCATCCGGTATCTGGCCCGCCATGGCTACGCACAGGCGATCCGGGTGTCGACTGCCGACGAGCCGTACCCGGCTCACGAGGGCAAGCGCGGCACGCCGTCGATGGGCGGTCTGGCGATCATCGTCGCGGTGGTCGTGGGGTACTTCGTCACGCACGCAGTCACCTGGCGGCCGGTGACGGCCTCCGGACTCCTGGTGCTCTTCCTCATGGTCGGTCTGGGTGCCGTCGGATTCGCGGACGACTACCTGAAGATCTTCAAGCAGCGCAGCACCGGCCTGCGCGCGCGCACCAAGCTCATCGGCCAGGCGGTCGTGGCCATCGCCTTCGCGATCCTGGCCGTGCAGTTCCCCAACGCCGAGGGCGTGACACCGGCGTCGATGGCGATCTCGTTCGTGCGCGACACCTCGATCGTCCTGCCCTTCGTGCTGTTCCTGGTGTGGGTGTGGTTCCTCATCACCGCCACGACCAACGGAGTCAACCTCACCGATGGCCTCGATGGTCTGGCCACCGGCGCGGCGGTGATGTCGTTCCTGGCCTACGTCCTCATCAGCACCTGGCAGTACCGGCAGTCGTGCTCCTTCGGGATCACGTCGACCTGCTACGCCACGCCCAATCCCCTCGACCTGTGCATCATCGCCGCGGCCGCGGCGGGTGCCTGCTTCGGATTCCTGTGGTGGAACACCGCGCCCGCCCGCATCTTCATGGGTGACACCGGGTCGCTGGCGCTCGGTGGCGGCATTGCGGGCCTGGCCATCCTCACCGAAACCGAGCTCTTGCTGCCGCTCACCGCGGGGCTCTTTCTCATCACCTCACTGTCGGTCATCGCGCAGGTGGGGTCCTACAAGCTCACCGGCAGACGGGTGCTGCGCATGGCCCCGCTGCACCACCACTTCGAGATGCTCGGGTGGCCGGAGATCCAGATCGTCGTGCGCTTCTGGATCATCCAGGCCCTGTGTGTCGGCGCCGCCCTGTTCTTCTTCTATGCCGACTGGGTGCACGCGTGACCGACTGGACCGCGATGTCGGTGTGCGTCGCGGGCATCGGCACGGCAGGCTTCGCCTGCGCCGATGTGCTCCTGCAGAAGGGCGCGCGTGTGACGATCGTCGACGCGGCCGACGGCGAGTCTCAGCGCGAGCGGTCGGACATCCTGGGCGCGCTCGGTGCCACCGTGGTCCTGGGACATGCGGGTCCGGTGCCCGACGGCGCCGACGTGCTGGTCGTGTCGCCAGGGCTGCGCCCCTTCGATCCGCTCATCGCCGACGCCCACGCCCGCGGAATCCCGGTCTGGGGTGAGCTCGAACTTGCCTGGCGGATGCGCGGGTCGGATGCGGCGCCCTGGCTGTGCGTCACGGGCACCAACGGCAAGACCACGGCCACGCTCATGCTGGAGTCGATGCTGCGCGCGGCGGGTCTGGCCACCGCCGCCGCCGGCAATATCGGCGAGCCACTCATCAACGCGGTCGTGCACGACCGGCTCGATGTCATCGCCGTCGAGGTGGGCGCCCCGCAACTGCCCTTCGTCACCTCGATGAGTCCGTGGTCGGCGGCCTGTCTCAACCTCGCCGAGGACCACGTCGACCACTTCGGCTCGATGGCGCAGTACGCCGCGGCCAAGGCCCGGGTCTTCCACCAGGCGCAGGTGGCGGCGGTCTACAACGTGCAGGACCCGGCCACGCAGGAGATGGTGCGCGACGCCGATGTGGTGGAGGGCTGCCGGGCGATCGGATTCACCCTCGGGGTGCCCGCTCCGTCCATGTTGGGCGTGGTGGATGACGTCCTGGTCGACCGGGCCTTCGTCGACAACCGCGACCGCGAGGCGCAGGAGCTCTGTGCGGTGAGCGACGTTCAGCCCTGCGCTCCGCACAATGTGGCCAACGCGCTGGCGGCCGCGGCGCTGGCCCGGTCGTACGGGGTTCCGGCCACCGCGGTTCGCGACGGCCTGCGCGGATTCGTCCCGGCGGCCCACCGGATCGCCGATGTCGGCACGGTCGACGGGGTCCGCTACGTCGACGACTCCAAGGCCACCAACGCCCATGCCGCCCTCACCTCCCTGCTGGCCTACGACGATGTCGTGTGGATCGCCGGGGGCCTGGCCAAGGGCCAGGAGTTCGACGACCTGGTCCAGCGCACCCGCGACCGGCTGCGGGCGGTCGTGCTCCTGGGACGGGACCGCGAGGTCCTGGCCCAGGCCCTGGCCCGACACGCCCCCGATGTGCCTGTGACGGAGGTGATGAGAGGGGATCATGGGGCCATGGAGGAGGTCGTGTCCTGTGCTGCGGCCGTCGCCCGCCCGGGGGACACCGTCCTGCTGGCGCCCGGCTGCGCCTCCTGGGACATGTTCCGGGACTACGCCGACCGAGGCGACCAGTTCGCGGCGGCGGTCCGGGCCCGCGGTGCCTCCCGACCAGGAGCCCCGGCGTGAGCACGACGCAGGCTCCGCTCCCGGGAGCCCCGGCCGACCAGCCTGAGCGCGAGAGCCGCCCGATGCGCCTGCGCGATCGTGTGGGCGAACTGCTCGCCCACCCCCTGAGCACCTACTACCTGCTCCTGGGGACCACCCTGCTCCTGCTCGTCCTCGGGCTCATCATGGTGATGTCGGCCTCGGCCATCGAGAGTTTCCGGACCTTCGGCAACGCCTACACCCTGGCGGAACGCCAGGCCATGTTCGCCGTCATCGGAGTCATCGCGATGATGTTCGTCGCGCGCACATCCCCGCAACTGTGGCGCGGCATTGCCTGGCTGCTGCTGGCGGTGTCGTTCATCTTCCTGGTGGTCGTGCTCGTGATCGGCGTCGCCGTCGCCGGCCAGCGCAACTGGATCGACCTGTTCGGGCCGTTCCGGTTCCAGCCCAGCGAGCTGGCCAAGTTCTCGCTGGTGGTGTGGGGCGCCACCATGCTCACCCGCAAGGATCGGCCGCTGGACTCCTGGCGTTCCCTGCTCACCCCGTTGCTGCCGGTGACGTTCGCGATGATGGGTCTGATCCTGCTGGAGGGTGACTTCGGCAACGCCTTCATGGTCCTGGCGATCTCCGCGGGCCTGCTGTTCGCTGCTGGCGCGCCCCTGCGGGTGTTCGCATGGCTGGGCGGCCTCCTCACGGTGATGATCCTTCTGCTCACCGTCATCGCTCCGTATCGCCTGGAGCGATTCACCTCGTGGCTGCACCCGGGTCAGGACACCCTGGGCGGAGGCTGGCAGGTGCAGCAGGGCCAGCTCGCCCTCGGCAGCGGTGGATGGTGGGGTGTGGGCCTGGGAGCCAGTCGCGAGAAGTGGGGCGCGCTGCCCGAGGCGCACACCGACTTCATCTTCCCGGTCATCGGCGAGGAGCTGGGCCTGGTCGGCACGCTCTCGGTGATCGTTCTGCTGGGGATCCTGGCCTACGCGATCTTCCGGCTCGTGCGCACGACCCACGATCCGTTCGTGCGCCTGGCCACGGCGGGTGTCGGTGCGTGGCTGGTCGTGCAGTCGATGCTGAACCTCGGCGCCGTCCTGGGGATGCTGCCCATCACCGGCGTGCCCCTGCCGCTGGTGTCCTACGGCGGATCCTCACTCGTGCCCACCCTGGTGGCCCTGGGGCTGCTCATGTCCTTCTCCCGGCAGGAGCCCGGCGCGCGCAAGGCGATCCGTCGTCGCAGCACCGCCGAGGCGATGCGGCGTCGGTGAGCCCGCTGCACGTCATCCTCGCGGCCGGAGGCACCGGCGGGCACATCGAGCCCGCGCTCAATGTGGGTGATGCGCTGCGCTCCATGGACCCTCAGGTCAATGTCGTTGTGGTCGGAAGCGAGCGCGGGCTGGAGGGCGAACTCGTGCCAGCCCGCGGCTACCGGTTGCGCACCGTGCCGGCCGTACCGCTCCCCAGGCGTCCGGGTGCTGATCTCGTGCGCCTGGCGCCTCGGCTGTCCCGGTCGGTGCGGGCGGCCACGCAGATCCTGCGCGACGAGCAGGCCGACGTCGTGGTCGGCTTCGGCGGCTACGCGGCCGTGCCGGCCTACCTCGCGGCACGGCGCGCGCATACGCCCATCGTCATCCACGAGGCCAATGCCCGGCCCGGTATTGCCAACCGACTGGGAGCGCGGTTCACGTCGCACGTCTACGCCGTCCCGGCCGCGCACATGCGCGGAGCCCACGACCTCGGGATCCCGCTGCGTGCGGCCCTGACACGGGTCGATCGGGCCGCCATGCGCGCCCAGGCGCGAGCAGAGCTGGGCATCCATGGCGACGGTCCGGTGCTCCTGGTCTTCGGGGGATCGCAGGGAGCGGCACACCTCAACGCCGTGGTGGCGCAGGCCCTTCCGACCCTTCTTGCCGCCGGCGTGACGGTTCTTCACGCCTACGGCAGTCGCAACGAGGCCCCGACGGCACAGTCGGGCTACCTGCCGGTCGCGTACCTGGACCGCATGGACCTCGCGTATGCCGCCGCCGACCTCGCCCTCACCCGCGCCGGCGCCATGACGTGCGCTGAGCTCGCCGCCGTGGGGCTTCCGGCCCTGTACGTGCCCCTGCCGATCGGAAACGGCGAGCAGCGGCTGAACGCTGCGCCGGTCGTGGAGGCGGGCGGAGGCATCATGGTGGCGGATGCCGACCTCACCGCGGAGTGGCTCACCGAGACGGCCATCCCACTCCTGCACGATGGTCCACGGCTGCAGCAGATGGCGGCGGCCGCGCACCGGCTCGGCGTCCGCGACGCCAGCGACCAGTTGGCGCGCATCATCCTTCAGGTGGGAGGCGCGGCATGATCGGCGAGCTGCAGCGCGTCCACATCGTCGGTATCGGTGGTGCGGGGATGTCCGGCATCGCCCGCATCCTGGTGGCCCGCGGAGTGCAGGTGTCGGGGACCGATGCCAAGGATTCGCGACGCCTGCGAGCCCTGCAGGCCATCGGAGTTGACGCGCGGGTGGGTCACGACCCGGAGATGGTCACCGACATCGATGCGCTCATCTTCTCCACTGCGATTCCCGCTGGACATGCCGAGCGCGAACGTGCCCGCACCACCGGCATCCCGGAGATGGGTCGCGCACAGGCCCTCGCGCTGGTCATGCGCGGCAGCAGGGGAGTGGCCGTCGCCGGCACCCACGGAAAGACCACGACGACCTCCATGCTCACCGTCGCGCTGCAGCACTGCGGCATGGATCCCTCCTTCGCCATCGGCAGCGAGTTCGGAGAGGCCGGCTCAAATGCCCACGTCGGCTCAGGTGACCTCTTCGTCGTCGAGGCCGACGAAAGCGACGGGGCATTCCTGGCCCTGGACGCGATCGCCGGGATCATCACCAATGTTGAACCGGACCACCTGGACTACTGGGGAACCTTCGAGGCGGTGGAGCAGGCCTTCGTCGACTTCGCTTCGGGCATCAGGGATCGCGGTGGCTTCGTCGTCGCGTGTGCGGACGACCGCGGCAGTGCCCGCGCAGCCCAGCGCGCCCGCGAGGCCGGTGTCGACGTGCGCACCTACGGGGAATCCCGCGAGGCGGACTACCGGCTGGAGGCCGCGCAGCGCGGGGACCGTGGCTGGACGTTCGACATCGTCCACAACGGTGTCCGGCTCGGTCCGGTGTCACTGGCCGTCCCGGGACGGCACAACGCCCTGAATGCGATGGCGGCCTTCGTCACCGGCCTGGGGCTGGGCTGCCCGGCCGCCGATCTGCGTGAGGGCCTGGCGCAGTTCGCCGGAACGCGTCGCCGATTCGACTTCCGCGGTGAAGTGGGCGGGGTGCGCGTCTTCGACGACTACGCACACCATCCGACCGAGATCCAGGCCACGCTGCGGGCCGCGCGCGAGGTCGTGGGCGAGGGCCGACTGCTCGTCGCCTTCCAGGCCCACCACTACTACCGCACCGCCATGTTCGTGGAGGAGTTCGGTCAGGCCCTCGGGCTCGCCGACGACGTCGTCGTGCTGGAGGTCCACGCCCCTGGTGAGGCCCCGATTCCTGGCGCCAACGGCAAGGCGATGGCGGCGCGGGTGCCCCTGGAACGCGATCACGTCGTGTTCGAACCCTCGTTCTCCGCGGTGCCGGCCCACCTGGCCGCACGTGCCCGCGCCGGCGACGTCGTCATGACCCTGGGAGCCGGAGACATCGGGATGGTCGCCACCCAAGTGCTGGATCTGCTGCGAGCCCAGGAGGCATCGTGACCACCACGACACCGGCACCACGTCGGATGCGACCCGCACCCCCTCGAGGCGAGGATCCGTCACGTCGTGGTGAGACCCCGCGACGCCGTCCTGGCAGTCCGCGACGTCGGGCACGACGCGGCACATCGAAGCGAACCGATCGCGCGCGCCGCCTGCGGATGTTCCTGGGTGACCGCTCGCGACGTCGACAGCGGCTCACCCGGCTGGGTGTCATCGTCGCCGCCGTTGCCGCAACCGTCATGGTCGTGTGGGTGGTGTGGTGGTCGCCGATCCTCGCGGCGTCATCGATCCGCGTTGTCGGCACGCCCGCGGGCGATGCAGGTGCGCAGGCGCAGGTGATCGCGGCCGCCGGTATCCCGCTGGGTGAACCGCTGGCACGCATCGACGCCAGCGGTGCGCAGCAGGCGGTGAGCGCGCTGCCGTGGGTGGAGTCTGTCGAGGTCCGGCGCGGCTGGCCGCGCGAGGTTGTCATCGCGGTGACGCCCAAGCCGGTGGTCGCGGTCACCACCGACGGACTCGCCGTCGCGGCCGACGGCAGCACCTTCCCGATGCCCGCCGGAACTCCCGCGGGGCTGCCCCCCGTGACCGCCACCGGACCGGCCCTCACCGCGGCCGCCGCGGTCGTGGGTTCCCTGCCCGACGACCTGAGGGTGCGCGTACGCGCCGTGGCCGCCGGCACGCCGGACTCCGTTGACCTCACCCTGCGCAGCGGGGCGACCGTGCACTGGGGGAGTGCCGACCAGTCCACGGAGAAGGTGCAGGTCCTGCGTGCCCTCCTGGCCCACCGGGCGCAGGTCTACGACGTCACCTCGCCGCAGCTGCCGACGAGTTGGAAGTCATAGCAAAGTCTCAACAATCGCTGGAGACTTGCCTCTAAGGATTCAGCGAATTCGGCCACGCGCGCGTCCTGCGCCTTGCCAGGTGCGGTGGCGTTCCCTACTCTCCCGCCGGCCGCAGACGGGTCGAATATTCAGCCTCATGTAGAGGTTGAGAGTCGGCGGCCACAGACGCGGCACCGGTCAGCATGCCGGTGCACCGAGGGAAGGACGAACGTCGTGGCGGCTCCGCAGAACTACCTGGCAGTGATCAAGGTCGTCGGCATCGGCGGCGGTGGCGTCAACGCCGTCAACCGGATGATCGAGGTCGGCCTGAAGGGTGTCGAGTTCATCGCCATCAACACCGACGCGCAGGCGCTCCTCATGAGCGATGCCGACGTCAAGCTGGACATCGGCCGTGAGCTCACCCGCGGACTTGGCGCGGGGGCGAACCCCGAGGTCGGCAAGAAGGCCGCCGAGGACCACCTGGAGGAGATCGAGGAGGTTCTGCGCGGGGCCGACATGGTCTTCGTCACCGCCGGCGAGGGTGGTGGCACCGGCACCGGTGGCGCACCGGTCATCGCGCGGGTGGCCCGTTCCCTCGGCGCACTCACCATCGGTGTCGTCACGCGACCGTTCGGCTTCGAGGGTCGTCGTCGCATGTCGCAGGCCGACGCCGGCGTGGACTCCCTGCGCGCCGAGGTCGACACCCTCATCGTCATTCCCAATGACCGACTTCTGTCGCTCGCCGATCGCAACATCAGCGTCATCGATGCGTTCCGTCAGGCCGACCACGTGCTTCTTCAGGGCGTGTCCGGCATCACCGACCTCATCACCACGCCCGGCCTGATCAACCTGGACTTCGCCGACGTGAAGTCGGTCATGCACGCGGCTGGCTCGGCGATCATGGGCATCGGTTCGGCCCGCGGCGAGGACCGTGCGGTCGAGGCTGCCGAGAAGGCCATCTCCAGCCCGCTGCTCGAGGCGGGGATCGACGGGGCGCACGGCGTGCTCCTGTCGATCGCCGGTGGCAGCGACCTGGGCCTGTTCGAGGTCAACGAGGCTGCTCGCCGGGTGAGCGATGCCGCCCATCCGGACGCCAACATCATCTTCGGCACGGTCATCGACGACACCCTGGGCGACGAGGTGCGAGTCACCGTCATCGCCGCCGGGTTCGACGGTGGTGAGCCGCCGGCACGCCGTGCCGCTGCGGTGCGCGTGGGCGGCGAGGCGTCCGGGGAGACCCCGGCCGTGGTCGCCCCGTCGACGCGTACCGCCACCGCTCCGCGCACGATCGTCTTCGAGGACACCGACGACGACCTCGACATCCCGGACTTCCTGAAGTAGGTCACGGCTGACCTTCACGAAGCGCACGACTTCCCCCATGCGCTCCGGCATCGTCCGGGCACCCGGTGGCCACCCTGCGAGATGGGTGGCCACCGGCCGTTCCGGGGGAGTGAGCCGGGTTCCCTTCGATTCCCTGAACCTGGCCACGCACGTGGGTGATGACCCCGTCGCAGTGACCGGCAATCGTGACCGCGTGGCCGAGTGGGCCGGCTGCGCACCCGGCCAGTGGGCGATGCTCGCGGCCGTCCATGGAGCAGCCGTGGCGCAGGTCGACGGTCCCGGTGAGATCTGCGATGCCGATATCGCCGTCACCACAGGCACGGGGCTTGCGATCGCGGCCCTGGGCGCGGACTGTGTCACCGTCGGCCTGGCCTGCGGTGCGGCCATCGGTGTGGTGCACGTGGGGTGGACCGGCCTGGTGGTCGGCGCGGTCGACGCCGGCGTCACCGCGGTGCGCGCGGCCGGGGGATCGACCCACGTTGTCGCCGTGCTCGGACCATCGATCTGCGGAACGTGCTATCCGGTGCCACGCGAACGCGCCGATCACGTCGCCGACTCCTGCGGCGTGACCGTGGCTCGGGCCGCCCTGCTCACCTGCCCAGACGGGCAGCCCGGGATCGACGTCGCCGCCGGCGTCGTGACCCAACTGGCCGAGCGTGACGTCGTCGTGGCCGTTCGCGATGAGCGCTGCACTGCGCAGGATCCGCAGCTGTTCTCCCACCGCCGCGACGGTCGCGACCGTCCCACCGGACGTCAGGGCCTGGCGATGGCGCTCGTGGCCGACGATGCCGTGAGAGCGTAGGGACGTGACCGACCGCGCGACCCAGGTGGCGCAGGCACTTGCCGGGGTGCGCGCGCGCATCGAAGCTGCGTGCCGTGCTGCCGGGCGGGCGAACGACGTCGGCCTGGTGGTCGTGACGAAGTTCCATCCCGCCTCCGATGTGGCGATTCTGGCCGGCCTCGGGGTCACCGACGTCGGGGAGAACCGCGACCAGGAGGCGCGTCGCAAGCGCGAGGAGCTCGAGCAGCTGCCGGGGATCGATGCCGCGGCGGTGAGTGGCCTGCGCTGGCACATGCTCGGTCAGGTGCAGCGCAACAAGGCGGCCAGCGTGGTGCGGTGGGCCGACCTGGTGGAGTCCGTCGACCGTCCCGAACTCGCGGCGGCCCTGGGCCGGGCGGCGCAGGCGGCCGGGCGCACCCTGGACGTCCTGGTCCAGGTGAGCCTGGATCCCCTGGATCGCCCGGAGCGCGGGGGAGTGCCGGTGCCGGGAGTGCAGGAGCTCGCCGACACCGTGGCCGGGACCGCCGGCCTGCGGCTGGCCGGGGTCATGGCCGTTGCTCCCCATCCGGACGAGGGTGTTCCCGCCGGCGCGGCCTTCGCCCGGCTGGCCCGGGTGCACGCCGACGTGATCGCCCGGCATCCGCAGGCGCGGATCCTGAGCGCGGGCATGAGCGACGACCTCCAGGAGGCCATCGCCCACGGGGCGACACAGGTGCGCATCGGCGCCGCGGTGCTCGGGCCCCGGCCCCTCGTGCAGTAGCGTCGAGGCACGTCGATCGGGAGGTAAGGGCAGTCCATGGCGGGCGCAATGCGCAAGATGGCCATCTACCTTGGCCTGGTCGAGGATCAGGGCGACGACTACGACGACTTCGACGACTACGACCCTCGGTCGACGCGAGACTCCCGTTCGTCGGGGCGCTATGACGACCGCTATGACGACCGCTACGACTCCCGCAGCGCGCGCCCGGTCTCCGAGAGCCGATCGGTGCGCACCTTCCGTGCCGACGCCCCGCCGGCGACGCGCCCGCCGGCGCCGTCCCGCGCTCCCGTCGACTTCAGCCGCATCGAAACGATCCATCCCCGCTCGTACAACGACGCCCGCCGCATCGGCGAGGAGTACCGCAGCGGCGTGCCCGTCATCATGAACCTGCTCGACATGGACGACGTCGATGCCAAGCGGATCGTCGACTTCGCTGCCGGCCTAGTCTTCGGCCTGCACGGATCGATCGAGCGGATCACCAACAAGGTCTTCCTGCTGTCGCCGAGCAATGTCGACGTGGGTGATGCCGCGCGCGCCCAGATCGCCAAGGACGGCTTCTTCAACCAGAGCTGAGTCCTGCCGTGCACCTGATCGCCCAGATCCTCGCGTCCCTGCTGTGGTTGTACTGGCTCATCCTCATTGTCCGGTTGATCCTGGACCTCGTTCAGGTGTTCTCGCGCACGTGGCGGCCTCGCGGGCCGCTCCTGCTCATCGCCGAGGGTGTCTACACCGTCACCGATCCGCCGCTGCGGCTCATCCGTCGGGTCCTGCCCCCGCTGCGCATCGGCCAGGTGCAGTTCGATCTGGCCTTCCTGCTCCTGCTCGTCGGCCTGCAGATCCTCATCAACATCCTGCTGGCATTGTGATCCCCGACCCGCGAGGAGTGTGAGCACCATGGGCCTGAAGCCGGAGGACATCCGCGGCACGATGTTTGCGACCACCCGCATGCGCGCGGGCTACGACATGGACGAGGTCGACGCGTTCCTCGACGTGGTCGAGGCCGACCTCGCCGCCCGGGCGCGCGACGTGCAGGAGTCTCTCGAGGCTCAGGAGGCCATGCGCGCCCAGAACGCGCTCCTGCACGCCCAGGTCCTGGAACTCGAGCAGGAGGTTGCCACCCTGCGGAGCCGACTCGCCGCCGCCGAGGGGGGAGCGGGGCAGGACGCGGCCCACGATGTGGACGATGCCGTCACCGAGGTGATGGCGGTGGTGGAGGCGCCGGCCGAGTCCGATGTGCGTCACACCGAGCCGATCGCGGTTCCGTCACCGGAGCAGACTCACGAAGCCGCTGCGGTTCTCACGCTGGCCGAGCGCAGTGCCGACGAGATCATCCGCTCCGCACGGGTGCAGGCCCGGGAGATCCGTGCGCAGGTGCGCGGGATGCTCGCAGCCCAGCTCTCGCTCGTGCCGGAGGAGAAAGACGTGACGTCCGGCACCTGACCAGTGGGAAGCGCTACGCGCGCGCGAGCGCGACGACCATCGGCAGGTCGCTGGAGACCGCAGACGCATCGGCAGGCGCGGAGCCCTGCGTGCACGACGTGGCCAGGACCTCGTCGCAGATCTCCTTCTCGTGCGCGAGCCAGGTCGTGCGCAGGTCGGCGTCGTCGCAGTGCCACCACAGGCTGATCCGGTCGGTGACCTCCAGGCCGGCGGCCTTGCGGGCCTCCTGGATCGCGCGAACGATGTCGCGGGCCTGCCCCGCGTGCCGGAGCTCATCGTCGATAGCGAGATCCAGCGCGATGCTCTCTCCGCCAGCGGATTCCACGGCCCAGCCTTCGCGCGGGGTCTCCGACACGATGACGTCGTCCGGACCGATCTCGACCGTCCCCACCTCGGCGGCGGTCACGGTGGCGGTCCCGTCCTGGCGCAGTCGAGCCGCCAGGGCGGCCGGCTCCGTTGCCGTGATGGCCGCGGCGACGAGCGGAGTCTGCTTGCCGAAACGCTGGCCGAGGGCGCGGAAGTTCGCCTTGATCGAGACATCGACGAGATCGCCGTCGCTGCCGTCGAGCGCGGAGACGGTGCGGACGTTGAGTTCGTCGGCGACTTCGGCACGCAGGTCGTCGGACAGGTGAGCCCAGCCGGGTGCGAACACCAGGGCGCGGCCCAGGGGCTGGCGGGTCTTGACCGACGAAGTTGCGCGGGCGGCACGCCCGAGCTCGACGAGCCGCCGGACCAGCGCCATCTGCTCCCGCAGGTTCGGATCGATCAGAGAGGGGTCGGCCGTGGGCCACGAGGCCAGGTGCACCGACGTGGGGCCGTCCGGATCGGTGCTGCGGAAGAGGTCCTGCCAGACCCGCTCGGTGATGAACGGGGTGAAGGGCGCCATACACAGCGTGACGATGCGCAGCGCCTCGTGCAGCGTGGCCAGGGCGGCCGGGTCGCCCTCCCAGAAGCGACGCCGGCTGCGGCGGACGTACCAGTTGGACAGGTCGTCGATGAAAGCCGCGAGCAGGCGACCCGCGCGCTGGGTGTCGAAGTTCTCCAGGGCGGAGTCGACGTCGGCGGCAAGGGCGTGGGCCTCGCCGAGGATCCAGCGGTCGATGACGGGGCGGTCGGCGACGGGGATCTCCGTGCCCCCGGGGGTCCAGCCCGCCGAGCGCGCGTACAGCGACTGGAAGGAGACGGTGTTCCAGTAGGTGAGCAGGATCCGTCGCACGACATCGGCCACCGCCGTGTGCCCGATGCGTCGGGACTGCCACGGCGAGCCGGCCGCGAGCATGAACCAGCGCAGGGCATCGGCACCGTGCTCGTCCATGAGCGGAATCGGCTCGAGCACGTTGCCCAGGTGCTTGCTCATCTTGCGGCCGTCCTCGTCGAGGATGTGGCCCAGGCACACGA